>JARRLN010000002.1 GCA_037386965.1 Nitrospirota bacterium | reverse complement strand
TAGGCACGGGCGGCCTCCTCGAGGGGAAACCGGTGGGTGACGACCATCTCCGCCCTCACCACGCCCTCCGCGATGAGCTCCAGGGCCTCCGCCGTCTCGGCGGGGCCTGCGGAGTAACTGGTCACGATGCTGACGTCCCTGAAATAAAGCTCGTTGGGCTCAATCGTCAGGTGCTCTCCGGGCTGTAGCGGTGTGAACATGAGCACGGTCCCCCCGGGGGCCACGCACCGGAGCCCTTCGTGCAGGGCTTCGGGCGTGCCCGGGCCCACAACGACCAGGTGGGCCATCTCCCCGCCGGTGACCTTGTGCACGGACAGGTGAAGCTCCTCCTGGCCTGCATCGAGGGTCCTGTCGGCCCCAAGCTCGAGGGCTCTTGCGAGCCTGAAGGGGACCCTGTCGGCCCCGAGGACCGTGCCCGCGCCGAATTTCCTGAGCACCAGGGTGTGCAGAACCCCCATGGTGCCCAGTCCGATGACCAACGCGGTGTCGCCGCGCCTCATGGCGGCCCTTCTGAGGCCCTTGACGACGCAAGCCAGGGGCTCCACCAGTGTGCCGTCCTCATAGCTCACGGAATCGGGCAGAAGGAGGGTGTCGTTTTCGAGGTTCACCTCCGGAATGAGGACGTACTCGGCCAGGCCGCCCGGTTCGATGCGGCTTCGGCGCCATGTCTCGCACTGCACGTAATCCCCCCGGCGGCACCGGGGGCATGAGAAGCAGGGGGCATGGTGATGGACGAACACCCTCTGGCCGGCCCCGAAGGAGCGCACCCCGTCGCCCACCTGCACTATCTCTCCCGCGGCCTCGTGCCCGAGGACCAGGGGGGCCTTGCGCTCTATGTACCAGGGCATGACGTCGCCAGAGCAGATGCCCGAGGCCCGGGTGGCCATGAGGGCTTCCCCGGGGCCCACACGGGGGACGGGGACCTCCTCCACCCGTATGTCGCAGAAGCCGTAAAGCCGCGCTGCCTTCACCGCGCCTCTCCGGCCCCGGAGGCCCCCGGGGTCTCGGGGAGGATGGCGTACTTTATCCCCTTGCCCCGGGAGAGGAGGTCAAAGGCCCGGGGGAGCTTGGCAAGGGGGAAGGAGTCCGAGATAAGCTCCCCCGCACCGCGAAGCTTCCCCCCTGCCAGCATCCCGTAGGCCGTCCGGACGTCCGCGGGGGTGTAATGGAAGTCGCCCTTGAGGGTTATTTCGTCATAATGGAGGCGGTGGGCGTCATAGGCAACCCTTCTTCCCGGGGGGCAGCCGCCGAAAAGAACCAGCGTCCCGCCTCGCCTGAGGTAGCCCACGGCCTTCTCCCAGACCTCGGGCCTCCCCGTGCATTCGAAAACGTAGTCAAACCCCATCCCGCCCGGCGTAAGGCGGGAGAGAAGCTTCCTTGCCTTCTCCGGAGTGTCCAGGGCGGCGTCGGCGCCCATCTTCTTGGCCTGTCTCAGGCGGGGGGGAACGGGCTCGGCCACCGCCACGCGGGCCCTCCGGCTCTTGAGCAGAAGGAGGTGCAGAAGCCCGATGGGTCCCGCGCCGATGACGAAAGCCGTTTGGCCCGCCTTTACGCCCAGGGGCTCCACGGCATGGACCACGCAGGAGAGGGGCTCCAGGAGGGCCGCCTCGGCGAAGTCAAGCCGGCGGGGCTTGGGAAAGACGTTCTGGCGGACGACGTGGGCGGGCAGGAGGACGTACTCTGCGAAGGCGCCGAGGACCTTCGTCTCCATGATGCTCTCGCAGAGGTTGAAGAGCTTTCTCTTGCAATACCGGCACGTCAGGCAGGGGGCACTGTGCACGGCCATGACGGCCTGGCCCTCCCTGAAGCCCCGCACGCCCTTGCCCCTGCGCGCCACCACCCCGGAGAACTCGTGGCCGAAGGGGCCGGGCATGGGGATGAGGGAGTGCCCCCTCCGGAAGGCCTTGAGGTCGGTGCCGCAGGTGAGGGCGGCCTTTACCGCGATGAGAAGCTCGCCGGCGGAAGGCTCGGGGACGGGGACCTCGGCCAACCTGACGTCCCCGGGGGCGAGGAGGCGGCTCTGGAGCATCGAAGCCCTACAGCTAGAGATTAAGCCTCCCGCCCAGGACCTGACCCAGGACGGCGGCCACGACGAACAGGGGGATGAAAATCATGTCCAGCCCCGAAAGGACCCGTCCGGCGTAGATGAAGGGGATGGGCGCGTGGATGCAGAGAAACCATGCCAGGGAGAATTTCCTCGTCTTTTTCCTCAGGTATCCCATGGGGAGGTTCAGAAGCAGGGAAAGGGCAAAAACGCCCGCCACCAGGGCCATCTTCGTATTCGTGTCCATTCTTAAAATTACCCCGCGGGGAAAAACAAAGTCAAACCTCTCCTCCCGGCAGGCCGGGGAGGTCGGTCTGCACTGTGCCTCCCAAGGCCCGGCAAATGGTAATATAGAAGAGGGGAAGGCTGCTTTTTTGACACGTCTTTTCCCTTTTGCTATCGTTGCTATGATCTGAGAAGGGGCGTTATAAGAATACCTGCCATTCCGCCCCGGAGGGCGGTCACGGCTTTGCATGTCCTTCTGGTCTCCGCCCTGGTCCTGGCGCTTCTTCTCCTGGCGCGGGATGCGGTGAAGTTTTTCCTTTCGGCCCCCGGTGCGGAGGACGCCGCGCCGAAAGGCGAGGCCCGCGTGCAGGGGCGTCCCGGGGCGGAGCCGCTGATGAGCTACGCCCCCATCCTCTCAAACAATGTCTTCGGCTTCCCCGCGGGGAAGCTCAGCCCACTTTCGGCCAGCCGGGCGAAGGTCGCCGCCGAGAAGGCCCGCCCCAAAGCCGCCTCCAACCTGAAGCTCCTGGGAACGGTGGCCTGGCCCGGGGGCTTCGGGTACGCCATCGTGAGCGGGCAGTCCGGCACGCAGGAGGTTTTCAGGACGGGACAGCATGTCCCCGGGGCGGGCCGCTTGCTCAGGGTGGGCACCAACGAGATCGTCATCGACGAGGGCGGCGGAGCCGAAACGCGGGTCCCCCTGGCCGAGGTCTCACCCATGGCGGCGGCAAAGACACTTAAGATGCCCGGTAAGATGCCCGCGCAGCCCCCTCCGTCGCGGCACACGGCGGCTCCACCCCGCCAGGACTTCGCCCGGCAGACCGGGGAGAACACCTACGTCGTGGACAAAGAGGCCATAGATGCCTCCTTGGCCAATCCCAAGCACGTCCTGACGGACGCGCGCCTTCTTCCGCATGTGGTGGACGGCGTTCAGGACGGGTTCATCATCAGCGAGGTGCGCTCCGGGGGCATCTACGATAACCTCGGGCTCCGCAACGGAGACGTCCTGAGCGCGGTCAACAACCTGAAGCTCTCGGACCCCGAAGTGGCCCTTCAGGCCTTCACGGCCCTGCGGGGACTGGACAAGGTGGAACTGGACGTCGTGCGCGGCGGAGAAAAAATGACCTTGACATACACGATTCGGTAAATCAAAATTAGAGGTCATGACGAAAAGACGGCCTTCCAGAGCGGTCTTGTGTTTTCTTCTCGTTGCGTTTGCCCTTTTTCTTGCCGGGCACGCCCGTGCCGAGCGCACGGACCCGCCCGCGGGCGGGGTCACCTTCAATTTCGTCGACGTGGACATTCCCGCGGTGGCCAAGTTCGTCAGCGAGGTCACGGGCAAGAATTTCATATTCGACGAGCGGGTAAGGGGCAAGATTACCATCATCGCCCCGACCAAGCTCAGCCCCGAGGACGCCTTCAACCTGTTCAGCTCGGTGCTGGACCTGAAGGGTTTCGCCCTGCTGCCATCCGGGGTGGACGCCTACAAGATAGCCCCCGCTTCCGAGGCCCGGCAGTCCGGCGTGCAAGTGACGAGGCAGCGCCCGCCGGTCAACGATAACTACATCGCGCGCCTCATCGAGCTGAAGAACATCTCCTCCGACGATGCCCTCCGGTTCTTGCAGCCGGTGGTCTCCCGCACGGGCTATATCGCGTCTTTCGGTCCGGGGAACTTTCTCCTGGTCCTGGACACCGGCCTGAACGTGCAGAAGATACTGGGCATCCTGAGCGTCATCGACCGCCCCACTATCGGCGAGGAGCCGGAGGTGGTCTTCCTTGAGCATTCCAGTGCCGAGGACGTGGCCAAGATTCTGAACGAGGGCATCCAGAAGCAGGCCCGGGCGGCGCGGCAGCCCGCCGCGAGCAAGGCCATCGCCGAGCGGAGGCTCAACGCCGTGGTCATCTTCGGGAGCAAGAGCGAACGGGAGGCCATGAAGAGGCTCATCAAGCACCTGGACCTGCCTCCGAAGGAGACCCAGGGCACCATAAACGTCTACTTCCTGGAAAACGCGGACGCCGAGGAGATGGCCGACGTCCTGACGAAGCTGGTGGAGGCCGGAACGGCCAAGCCCGGCCAGCCGGGGGCGCCTCCCGCCGCCGCCCGCGGCGGGGTTTTCCGTTCCCTGGACATAAGCATCACGCCGGACAAGGCTACGAACTCCCTGGTCATCGTGGCCTCCCCCGCGGACTACAAGAGCCTGGAGGCCGTCATAAAGAAGCTGGACATAAAGCGCCGGCAGGTCTATGTGGAGGCCATGATAGTGGAGGCCTCCCTGGACAAGCTGCGGGACCTTGGCTCCCAGTGGCGCGCCATTACCCGCCACAACGGGGAACCCGTCTTCATCACGGGGGTGGGCACCATCGACAGCTCCACGATGGCCTCCATCGTCCAGGGCCTTTCGGGCCTGACGGCCGGCGGGCTCGCCCAGTTTTTCAACCTTCAGGTGACCGACCCCAGCGGCGAGACGGTGGACCTGAGCGTTCCGCAGTACGCGGCGCTTTTCCAGCTCGACGAGTTCAGGGACGCGGTGAATGTGCTTTCCACCCCGCAGATCCTGACCTCCGATAACGCCGAGGCCGAGATCGTCGTTGCCGAGAACGTGCCGTTCATCTCCAAGATACAGCGGGGTCTGACCACCGGCGACGAGGTCCCCTTTGCCTCCATCGAACGGCAGGACGTGGGCATCATTCTCAGGATTACCCCCCAGATAACCGAGGGGGACTTCGTGAAGCTGGAAGTCTACCAGGAGATATCCAACGTCCTGCAGACCTCGGAGCAGGTCTTCACCACCGTGGGGCCCACCACCCGGAAACGCTCCACGAACACCGTCGTCAGCGTCAAGGACAAGCAGACCGTGGTCATCGGCGGGCTCATGCAGCAAAGGGAAGAGGTGACCGAGACCCGGGTGCCCCTGCTGCACAGGATTCCCCTGCTGGGATGGCTCTTCAAGTTCAAGACCACCAGCCATGCCAAGACCAACCTCCTGGTCTTCCTCACCCCGCACGTGGTCAAGGACGCCGAAGACCTCCGGGAAATAACCCACAACAAGCGAAGGGCCTTCGTGGAGCGGGAGGGCATGTACGCGCCGGGCGAGCTTATCGTGAAGTTCGTGCAGGGCACGAGCCCCGAGGAGGCCCTCGCCGTTATCCACAAGCACGAGGCCGAGGTCCTGAAGGCCATGGAAGACCTGGGCATCTACCGCATCAAGCTCCGGAAAGGCCAGAGCGTCAAGGACGCCCTCGAGGAGTTCGGCCGCTTACCCGAGGTCAGGGACGCGGAGCCCAACTTCGAGCTCTCCCTGGAGGGCCTGAAGCCCGTGGAAAAGGGCAATCGCTGAGATGCCCGTCCCTCCTCTGGGGGGCCTGTCTCCGGCCGGAGGGGGCGCGCCATGAGAAAGCCACCCCCCAGGACGGCCTGGTTTGACTGCTTCTCCGGCATCAGCGGCGACATGTGCCTGGGCGCGCTGGTGAGCGCCGGAGTTCCCCTTGCCAGGGTCCGCGAAGGGCTCGGGAAGCTCCCCCTCAAGGGGTATGCCCTGGGGCAGCGGAAGGTCCGCCGCGGCGGCCTCGTGGCCACCAAGGTGGACGTGGTCGTCACCGACAAGGGCCGGAGGCGGTGGAAGGACGTGGAGGGTATCATCGCCGGCGCACGGCTTCCGTCCGCCCTGAAAAAGAAAGGCCTCGACATCTTCGCCGCACTTTTCGAGGCGGAGGGCAGGGTCCACGGGATGCCGTGGGACGCCGTGCACCTGCATGAGCTGGGGGCGGTGGACTGCATCGTGGACGTCATGGGCACCCTCATCGGCCTTGAGGCGCTGGGGGCGCGTGACGTCCGGTTCTCGCCCCTCAACGTGGGCGGCGGCGAAACCCCAACGGCCCACGGCACCATGCCGGTGCCCGCCCCCGTGACGGCGGAGCTGACCCGGGGGCTTCCCGTCTACGGCACGGAGGGCCCCGAGCTTACAACCCCCACCGGCGCGGTCCTGGCCCGGGAGCTGGCCTCGGGCTTCGGGCCGCTTCCGCCCTTCGAGGAGGGGGCGCTCGACGTGACCATCACCCAGGCCATCATGAAAAAGGGGAGGCCCGGAATCCTCTTCACGGTCCTCTCCAGGCCCCAGAGCGTGCCGGTGCTCACGGAGGTCCTTTTCCGGGAGACCACGACCCTGGGCGTCAGGCGCTACAGGGCGGAGCGGGCGGTTCTCGCGCGGTCGGTGCGGAAGGTGAAAACACCCCTGGGGACGGTCCGGGTCAAGGAGGCTAGGTGGGGCGGGCGGCTCCTCAGGGGCGTGCCCGAGCACGAGGACATGAGGCGGGCCGCCCGGCGGCACAACGTCTCCCTGGCCGAGGTGCGGGAGGCCGTCGAGAAAGCAAACGGGAAGGGATAGGCCGTGGATGTACACTGTCTCAGGGTGTTCGTCTCGGTCTTCAAGAACCGGAGCTTCACCAGGGCGTCCCTGGAGCTCAACCTCACCCAGCCCACCGTGAGCGAGCACGTCAGGCGCCTGGAAGAGGAGCTCGAGACCCGGCTCTTCGACCGGATGGGAAGACAGGTCGTCCCCACGGCGGAAGCGGAGCTCCTTTATGAGAGGGCCCTGGAGATAATCGAGAAGGTCCGTGACATAAGAGCCGAACTGGGCCGTTTCCGGGGCGAGGTAGCCGGGACCCTCTCGGTGGGGGCCAGCACCATCCCGGGGGGCTACATCCTCCCCGCCCTGATGGCCGGCTTCGGGAGGAAGCATCCGGGGGTCTTTTTCCGGGTGCTCATCGAGGACTCCCGGAAGATAACGGAGATGGTCCTCCGGGGCGAGCTTCTCATCGGCGTGGTGGGGGCCAGGATGAGCAGGACGAGCATCGAGTACAGGGCCTTCCTGGAGGACGAGCTTGTCCTGGCGGCCGCCCCCGGGCTTCTCCCGAAGAAGGAAATTACCCCGGCGGAGCTTCCCGGCGTCCCCCTTCTTCTGAGGGAGGAGGGCTCCGGGACCCGCAAGAGCACGGAGGAGCATCTGGCGGCCAAGGGCCTCGCCCTCAAGGACCTCACGGTCTCGGCGGTGCTGGGCTCGACCAACGCCGTCACCCAGGCGGTGCGGGCGGGCCTCGGTGCCTCGGTGCTCTCCCGCTTGGCCATAGAGGACGACCTCAGGGAGGGGAAGGTAGAGCGCATCCGGATAAAGGGGCTCAGGATGCCCCGGAGCTTCTTCGTCATCACCCACAGGAGCCGCTCCCTCCCGGCCCAGTACCGGGCCTTCCTGGCTTATTTGCTTTCCCACGGCAAGCCGCGGCCGCCCCGGGGCCGGCCGTGACGGGTGGGGGGTCCCTGCTTGCCCTTTGTTCTCCCGGAAGCCGTGTGGTAAAATAGAAAATCTCTTATTTGGATAGAAGGGGGAGCCTTTCGATGTTTAACATGCGCGCCGTTCAGCCCACCCGCCTGGACCCGGAGACCAGGTTCAAGTTCCGGTGCTATCCCGGCATCGGCTGTTTTACCAGGTGCTGCAGCAACATAGACATCATGCTGACCCCTTACGACGTCCTGCGGATGACCCGGCGGCTGGGCATCTCGAGCGAGGAGTTCCTGGACACCTATACCACCATGCGCATAGACGAGAAATCCTCCCACCCCTACGCGTACCTGAAGCTCAAGGACGACGACGACAGGCTCTGCCCCTTCGTCACGCCCGAGGGCTGCACCATCTACACCGACCGCCCGGCGAGCTGCCGCTACTATCCGGTGGGACAGGCCACCATGAAGAAGCGCGACGACGCCGGCGGCCTGGTGCACGAGGAGTTTTATTTCTTCGTGAAGGAGAAGCACTGCCAGGGCTTCCGTGAGCCGACGGAGTGGACCGTCCAGAGCTGGAGGGAGGACCAGGAGGCCGAGCACTACGACGCCATGAACAGGGAGTGGAAGGACCTCCTCATGCGGAGGAACCTCCCCGGAGGGAAGGGCCTGGACCCCCGGAAGCAGACCCAGTTCTTCATGGCCAGCTACGACCTGGACAGGTTCAGGCGCTACGTCTTCGAGAGCAGGTTCCTCAAGGTCTTCGAGGTCTCCCCGGAAGAGGCCGAAAAGATGCGGACGGACGACGTGGCCTTGATGAAATTCGCCTTCAGGTACCTGAAATACCTGCTGATGATGGAAAAGACCCTCAGCCTGCGCGAGGGTGCAGTTTCTTCTGCGGAGAAGCAGGAGGAGAAGAAAGGCCCAGGCGCTCCGTAATCCAGTCCTCCGTCGGCTGGTCGATGGGGTACATCCCGCAGTAATCCCGCACGCCTTCCCTTTTCACGGCGGCAAGGAGCATCTCGCGGGGAACGTCCTGTACCTCCCCCACGGTCCGGCTCGTCAGGTTGTACGTCTTCATGACCATGAGGCTCGGCTGCTCGGGGTTGCCTTCCTCGTAGTCGATGTAGAACATGAACCCCTGGGTCTCCTCCACGAGCCGGCGCTTGTCCGCGCCGGTTACGAACCGGGGGCGAAAGAGCACCTCGGGCGTGACGTCCAGCCTCAGGTGCCTCATGAAGACGCCGTTTTTGGCGAGCCTCTCCAGATGAAGTTTCATCAGGCCTCTCCGGACGTGCCCCTCTCGAGCATGTATTTCTCGATGGCGGCCTGCTCCACGTCCTTGAGCATCTCCTTCCTGGCCCTCTCCAGGCGCTTCTCGGAGAGCTTGAGCATCCGCGAGACCTCTGCGAGGCTCTTGCCCTTCTGGAAATGAAGCTCGGCCAGGAGCACTTTCAGGGCGTCGTCCAGCAGGGCCGCCCGCAGGTTCTCGTCCCTGACCTCGATGAGCTTGGCCGCCTGCTCGAAGGACATGCTCTTCTCGAGCACGGCGTTCTTTATCCTGTCGACCGACTCCTTGTACTTCTTTTCTTCTTCCGGGACGAGGTCGTCGTACCAGGGCTTTTCTTCCATGGGCATATTCTACCACCTATGGTGCGGGAATGAAAAACGAGGCGGGAGGCCCCGGCGGGGCCTCCCGGGAGAAAACGGCCTCAGACCCCGAAGGGGTTGGCGTAAAGGACGATGAGGACCACGACCAGGGCATAAATACACAGGGACTCGATCATGGCCAGACCCACGATGAGGGTGGTCATGATTTTGCCCGAGACGCCCGGGTTCCTGGCCGTGCCCTCGCAGGCCCGGCTCAGGCCAGTGCCCATGCCGATGCCGGTCCCCAGGGCGGCCAGCCCGATGGCCAGTCCGCAGCCCAGCACGGCGGTGGCGTAATAGCTCAGCTTGGCGATGGGCATCCCCCCCTCTTCGGCCGCGAAGGCCAGGGCGGAGAAGCCCAGCACCGCGATGAACGTAAGCAGCAGTACGGCGACGGTCTTTTTCATTCTTCCTCCTCCATAGAAACGTGTAGAGATATTAATGTGCTTCCTCCACGGCGCCCGCAAGATAGAGCGTCGTCAGAAGAGCAAACACGAAAGCCTGTACAACGCTGACCAGCACGCCCAGGACCAGGATGGGCACGGGCGCGAACAGGGGAACCAGCACGGCCAGGACCAGAAGGAGCTGGTGCTTGGCCGTCATGTTGCCGAAGAGCCGCACCGAAAGGGTGAGCGGACGGGCCAGATGAGAGATGACCTCGATGACGAACATCAGAAGCATCAGGGGCAGGGCCAAAAGGGTCTGGATGGGCCCGAAGAAATGTCTCATGTAGCTGAACTTGTGCACCCTGAAGCCGTAGTAGTGCGTGGCCAGGAACACGGGCACCGCCATGCTGGCCGTCATGTTGAGGTTGGCCGTGGGCGAGACGAAACCCGGGATGAGGCCGAAGAAGTTGCAGACCATGATGTAGATGAAGATGGTGGCTATCAGAGGGAAGAAGGGCCTTCCCCAGTGCTCCCCGATGGAGTCCTCGGCGAGCTGCAGCATGGCTCCGGCCACCACTTCCACCACGTTCTGGGTTCCCCGCGGCACCAGGGCCATCGCCCCCCGCACTATCAAGGCTATGATGATGACGACGATGGAGGCAAGAAAGCCGTAGGAGACAAAGTGGGGCACCACATGGGAGTCCACAATCCAGTCCATAAACATGAACTCTTCGTGCATGGTGTTTCCTCCAGCGGGGGATTAGAGTGCACCTATACTACAGAACCGCCCGGGCAAAGGTCAAGAAATGAGGCCATAATAATATCTTATCCGTGTATTTGGGTAGACGCCCGGGGGTCGAAAAAGGAGTGCCTGGGGCTCTCGCAGACCCGTACGCTCCCGGGACCCCTTTCAGGGCTTCGGGGGCGCGCCGCCCCCCTTCTCCCGGAGGGCCACCCTCAAGGGCGGGGCCTGGCCCTGCTTGTCCTCGCCCATGTACAGGGTGATGTGGGGGAAGGGTATCTCTATGCCGCGCTCGTCGAAGGCCTTCTTGAGGCGGCGGTTGAACTCGCGCCCCACCCGCCACTGCTGGATGGGCATGGTCTTGGTGCGGGCCTTGATGACTATGGCGCTGTCTCCGAACTGGTCCAGGCCCAGTATCTCGATGGGCTCCAGGATGTCGTCCTTGAACCCGGGGTCCCGGCGAAGCCCGGCATCCACCTCCTTGATGACCTCGACGACCTCGTCCACGTCCTCCCGGTACGCCACCCCCACGTCGAAGACGTAGCGGGAGTACTCCTTGGTCATGTTGGTCACCACGGCGATCTGCCCGTTCCTCACGTAATGCACGTTGCCCGCCAGGTCCCGGAGGATGGTCATGCGGAGGTTGACCTGCTCCACCAGGCCGCCCTTGTCCGCTATCTGCACGACGTCGCCCACCCGTATCTGGTCCTCGATGAGGATGAAAAACCCGCTGATGACGTCGTGCACCAGGGTCTGGGCGCCGAAGCCCACGGCCAGGCCTACCACGCCGGCGGCCGCCAGCAAGGGGCCGATGTCCACCCCGAACTGCTTCAGAAGCATCATGGCCGCCACGACCAGGACGACCACGGTGAGGGCGTACTGGACGACGTGGCTCAGGGTTTCGGCCCGCTTCTGAAACTCCACGTCCTCTTCCTTCTGCCTGCTCAGCAGGGCGGCCAGGCGCCGCGACAGGAGCTTCACGGCCTTCAGGACCACCAGGGCCAGGATGAGGATGAGGACTATCCGAAGGCCGCTGGTAAGGAACCAATGACCGACCTCTTGCACATACTGCTCGATGTTCATGCGTACCCCCTCACGCGCGGTCTCCGGAAAGCGCTCGCCGCTTTCCCGTGTGTGCTACATATTCTCTTGATTCGGGCCGGATGTCAAGGATGCTTCGGCAGGCGGAAGAGCACGACGCGCTTGACCCCGGTGCAGTCGACCACGGTGTGGACAAGCCTGAGTCCCGCCCCCTCGGCCATGTTCTGCACGCGGGGGGCCTGGTGCAGGCCCACCTCCAGGGCCAGAATCCCCCCGGGGCTCATGTGAAGGGGGGCGGCGCCCAGGATTTCCCTGTAGAAGCGGAGGCCGTCGGGGCCCCCGTCCAGGGCCTCCCGGGGCTCCCAGTCCCGCACCTCGGGCTCCAGGGCGGCGATGACGCCGCTTTCCACGTAAGGGGGGTTGCCCACGATGCCGTCGAAGAGAAGGCCGCCGACGGGCTCGAAGAGATGACCCCGGCGGAACTGGACGTTTCCGATGCCGTTTGCCTTGGCACTCCGCCGCGCGTAGCGCAGGGCCTCGGCGGAAATGTCGGTGCCGTAGAGCCGGGCGCCGGGAAGCTCCCGGCCCAGGGCCAGGGCCACCGCCCCGCTTCCGGTGCAGAGGTCCAGGACCCTGAGGACGCGGCCCTTCCCGGCGTGCGTGAGGAACTCGTGCACCAGAAGCTCCGTCTCCGGACGGGGGATGAGTACGCCGGGGCCCACCGCTATGGCGAGCCCGAGGAAGTCCACATACCCCATGACGTACTGAAGGGGCTCCCGCCTGCCGCGCCTCTCAAGGAGGACGTGGAGCCTCTTTTGGCTCTCCGGCGCGACGCGCGGGTCGTCGCGGTAGAGGGTGACGCGGTCGATGGAGAGGACGTGGGTGAGGAGTATCTCGGCCTCCTTGCCGGCCTCCGGGATGCCGGCCCCGGCCAGGGTCCGGGCGGCCTCCCTGAGAAGGAAGAGGGCGGTGGGCGGCTCCGGGCGGGGACTCACGCGGGCCCTCCCTCAGACGGTCTTGAGCTTTTCCGCCTGGAAGTGCAGGTCCAGCTGGTCGATAAGCTCGTCCAGGTTGCCGCCCAGGACCTCCTCCAGCCTGTGCAGGGTGAGGCCCACCCGGTGATCGGTCACGCGGTTCTGGGGGAAGTTGTAGGTCCGGATGCGCTCGCTCCGGTCCCCGGTGCCCACCTGGGCCTTCCGGTGTTCCGCGCGTTCCCGCTCCTTGGCCTCCTGCTCCATCTCGTACAGGCGTGCGCGGAGCACCTTGAGGGCCTTCTCCTTGTTCTTTATCTGGGAGCGCCCGTCCTGGCACTGCACGGTGAGCCCCGTGGGGATATGCACGATGCGGACGGCGGAGTAGGTGGTGTTGACCCCCTGTCCGCCGGGACCGGAGGCGCAGAAGGTGTCCGTCCGGAGGTCCTTCTCCTCCAGCTTGACGTCCACGTCCTCGGCCTCCGGCAGGACCGCCACGGTGGCCGCGGAGGTGTGGATGCGCCCCTGGGCCTCGGTCTGCGGGACGCGCTGCACCCGGTGCACGCCGCTTTCGTACTTGAGGCGGCTGTACGCCCGCGCTCCCGTGATGGTGGCGATGATCTCCTTTATGCCCCCGACTCCGGTGGGGCTGGATTCCATGACCTCCACCTTCCACCCCCTGGATTCGGCGTATTTGGAGTACATCCTGAAAAGGTCGGCGGCGAAGAGCCCCGCCTCCTCGCCGCCCGTGCCGGCGCGGATTTCCAGGATGACGTTCTTCTCGTCCCGGGGGTCCTTGGGGATGAGGGCCAGCTTGAGCTTCTCCTCCAGGGCGGCGGCGCGCTCCTCCAGGGAATGCAGCTCCTCCCGGGCCAGCTCCCGCATCTCCTTGTCCGGGCTTTTCAAGAGCTCGCGGGTCTCCTGCCTCTCCAGAAGGGCCTTCTTGTACTCCTCGATCATCCGCACCACGGGGGCCAGGTCGGACTGCTCCTTGGAGTACGTCTGCAGAAGGCGCTGGTTGCGGATGACCTCCGGATCGGTAAGCAGGAGGTTCAGCTCCTCGTATCTTTTCTCTATGGCGTCAAGTTTCTCAAGCATGTCTCTTTCATTCCTCTTCCATGGCCAGCACCTCGGTGAGGGCCCTGGCGGCCACCTCGAGCTGGGCCTCGTCCGGCTCCCGGGTGGTCAGGCGCTGAAGCATGAGCCCCGGCAGCACGAGGAGCCGGACCAGGGGGTTGTCCTTCCTCCGGTCCGAGAGCTTCAGGACCTCGTAGGACACCCCCGCGATAAGGGGAATGAGCACCACCCGGGCCAGGAACTTCCCGAGGAAGGGCCAGGCCTTGGGGATGAAGGAAAAAACCAGGATGCTCACCACCATGACGATCATCAGGAAGCTCGTCCCGCAGCGCGGATGAAGCGGGCTCTGCGACTTGGCCTCCCCGGGGCTCGGGCCGAGCCCCGCCTCGAAGGCATGGATGACCTTGTGCTCCGCCCCGTGGTACTCGAAGATGCGCCGCATCTCACTCCAGAACCCGATGCCCACGACGTACACGAGGAAGACCGCCACGCGGACGACGCCGTCGGCGAGGTTGAACAGGAGCGAGCTTTCGGCCACCGAGGGCAGGGCCATCCCCAGGAGCTTGGCCGCGTAAAGCGGCACCAGGATGAAAAGCACCACGGCCAGGGCCACGGCCAGGACGATGGAGAAGGCGATGGAGCCCCGCCCCGCCTGCTCCTCTTCGGGGAAGGCCGCGCTGGCCGAGTACTCCAGCGCCCGTATGCCTATGGAAAGGGTGTGATACAGGGTGACCACCCCCCTTACGAGGGGGAGCCGCAAGTGGCGGGGGAGCTCCTTCAGGGGCTCCCGTTTCAGTTGGATTCCGCCCGAAGGGTCTCTGACGGCCACCGTCCAGCCCCGCCGGGCCTTCATCATGACCCCTTCTATGACCGCCTGGCCGCCGATGTGTTTCATCCGCAAAAAAGCCGTCAGCACCCCGGAGGCAATGCCGACGGCCGTCCTCTTCTGGCTTGCTAACTTTCCTGCTGCTTCTTCTTCCGGGCGTACTTCTTCTTGAACTTCTCGACCCGGCCTTCGGTGTCCACTATCTTCTGCCTCCCCGTGAAGAAGGGGTGGCAGTTGGAGCATATATCGACGTGGATTTTCTCCTTCGTGGACCGCGTGGCGAAGGTCTCCCCGCACGCGCAGACCACCTGTGCTTCCTTGTAATTCGGATGAATGCCTTCCTTCACTGTGTCGTCCTCCGAGATGATTTCAACTATATATTATACCTTTCCCGCCGGAAATCATCAAGCTTTGAAGGGAAAGGGCTCGGGGAGCAAGGCCCGGAGAAAAAGGAGGATTTTTCGGAAACTTGACAGCGGGCCCCGTCTGGTATACCTATGTGGGGGAAACCATGCGCAGCGAGGAGGACGGAAGCCATGCAGAACGGAAAGCGGGTCGCCCTGGCCCTGGTGACGCTCAGGGCGGGGGTCTTTGTCGTCATGTTCATGTGGACGCTGGATAAGTTCGTCAATGCCTCCCATTCGGCGGGGGTCTTCCGGAGCTTCTACGGCGTCGAGCTGGGGGAGGGCTTCTTCTACGCGGTGGGGGCGCTGGAAATGCTTCTCATCGTGGCCTTCGCCCTGGGCCTTTGGAAGAGGCTGAGCTACGGGCTCGTCCTTCTGATGCACCTTGCCTCCACCCTGGCGGCCTGGAAGCAGTACCTCAACCCCTGGGAGCTTCCAAACCTGCTTTTTTTCGCGGCCTGGCCCATGCTGGCCGCGTGCTTCGCGCTGTACTACCTGAGGGACATGGACGTCCTCTGGGTAGTGCGGAAGCCCCGCCCCGCGGGCGGGGGGCTGGCTACCTCGGAGTGATGGCGCCCGTCTCGGGGTCGTAGGCGTAGGTCTGGGGAGACAGCTCCAGCCCGGAGAAGGCGGCCAGTTCATCCACGCTCTCCGGATACCGTCCCTCCGCCGCCCTGAAGGCCTGGATGGATTGGCGGAGTGCCCGGAGGCTTGCGGCATCGGCTGTCGTGGCGGCCTTTTCCCGGGACTTGAGGAGGCCCGTGCCGTACTCGTGAACCGGGTTGGCCTCGCAACCCACGAAAGGCAGGGCCCAGAGCGCGGCCAGAAGAAGAAAGACGATTGCCCTCATGCGGGATTCTATCACGGGGGGAGAAGGAGCGCTGTGTTTTCGCTCACCTCCCCGGCGCTTTCCCGGGGCGGCGAGCCCGCTCCTTGCAGCCTCCTCAGGAAGGATTTCTTGAGGGACTCCCCCGCGTTTTCGAGTCAGCGTGCGCCGCGTGTGTCCGGGAGTCTACTTGATGAGCTTTGAGATGGCTTTGAACTCCTCGGTCCCGGCGCGCTCCATGAGCTGAAAGAGCACCGTTTCGGTGGAGGAGACCACGGCCCCGGCGTCCCGGGCCAGGGCCAGGCCCAACCGCCAGTTCTCCTTGGTGCGGGAGCAGACGGCATCGCTTACGAGGTGCACGCCGTAGCCGTCCCTGAGAAGGCCGAGGCCGGTCTGCCACACGCAGACGTGGGTCTCCATGCCGGTGAGGACGACCTTCTCCCTGCCCGTCCGGGTGAGGGCCTCCCTGAAGGCCGGCTCCTCGGCGCAGCCGAAGCAGAGCTTCTCTATGGGGGAGTATCCGGGGACGGCCTCCCTGAGCTCCGGCACGGTGGGGCCCAGGCCCCCGGGGTACTGCTCGGTCACCAGCACCGGGATGCCCAGTACCCCGGCCGCCTGAAGCAGGCGGAGGCAGTTGCGCGTGACCTCCGCGCGCACCGGCATGGCCGAGGCCAGCTTCTCCTGGACGTCCACCAGGACGAGGACGGCCTCGTCCCGGTGGATGAAGAACCGCTGGAGCCCCACGCGCCCCTAGAGCCGCCCGTGAAGCAGGCTCTTCACCACGGAGGGGTCGGCCAGGGTGGAGGTGTCCCCCAGGTCCTCATCCCCGCGGGCAATCTTGCGGAGGATGCGGCGCATGATCTTGCCGCTCCGGGTCTTGGGCAGTCCCGGGGCGAACTGCATCTTGTCGGGGGTGGCGATGGGGCCGATGACCGAGCGGACGTGGCCCCTGAGGGTCTTGACCAGCTCGTCGGTGGGCTCCACGCCCTCCTTCAGGGTGACGTAGACGTAGATGCCCTCGCCCTTTATCTCGTGGGGGTAGCCCACCACGGCGGCCTCGGCCACGGCCTCGTGGCTCACCAGGGCGCTTTCCACCTCGGCGGTGCCGATGCGGTGGCCCGAGACGTTGATGACGTCGTCGATGCGGCCCATGAGCCAGTAATCGCCGTCATCGTCGACGCGGGCGCCGTCGCCGGTGAAGTACGTGCCCGGGAAGCGGCTGAAGTAGACCTCCTTGACCCGCTTGTTCTCGGGGTCGCCGTAGGTCCCCCGGATCATTCCCGGCCAGGGCTTCTCTATGACCAGGTAGCCGCCCTCGTTGGCGGAAGCCTCCGAGCCGTCCTCCTTGAGAACCTTGGGCACCACGCCGGGGAAAGGCCGGTTGGCCGAGCCGGGCTTCAGCGTCATGGCCCCCGGCAGGGGGGTTATCAGGATGCCCCCGGTCTCCGTCTGCCACCACGTGTCCACGATGGGCAGTTTCCCCTTGCCCACGTGGGTGTGGTACCACATCCAGGCCTCGGGGTTGATGGGCTCGCCCACCGTCCCCAGGAGCCTGAGGGAGGACAGGTCGTACTTCTCCGCCCACTGCGGGCCTTCGCGCATCAGGGCCCGGATGACCGTGGGGGCCGTGTAGATGGTGTTGACCTGGTGCTTGTCGCAGATGTCCCAGAACCTTCCGGGGTCCGGGTAGGTGGGCACGCCCTCGAACATGAGGCTCGTGGCCCCCGCCGACAGGGGGCCGTAGACGATGTAGCTGTGGCCCGTAATCCACCCGATGTCGGCGGTGCAGAAGAATATGTCCTCGTCGTGGTAGTCGAATATCCACCGGAAGGTGAGGTTGGTAAAGAGAGTGTATCCACCGGTGGTGTGCAGCACGCCCTTGGGCTTGCCCGTGGAGCCCGACGTATAGAGGATGAACAGGGGGTCCTCCGCCTCCATCTGCTCCGGCTCCACGCGCAGGGGCAGGTCCTTGGCCGCCATCTCCTCGTGCCACCACAGGTCCCTGCCATTTTCCATGGGCACGTCCCCGCTGCTTCGCCTGACCACGATGACCTTCTGCACCGTGGGGCTTTCCTCCAGGGCGGCGTCGGCGTTGGTCTTCAGAGGAACCCTGCGGCCGCCGCGGATGCCCCAGTCCGCCGTGATGACCATGGAGGCCTGGCAGTCGTTGATGCGGTCCCTCAGGGAGGTGGAGGAGAAGCCGCCGAAGACGATGCTGTGAATGGCCCCTATCCGGGCGCAGGCCAGCATGGCGATGGCAAGCTCCGGAATCATGGGCAGGTAGATGGTCACGCGGTCGCCCTTCCTGACCCCGTGCTTTTTGAGTACGCCCGCGAACCTGTTGACCTCGTACCAGAGCTGCTGGTAGGTATAGGTCTTGTACGTGCCGTCGTCGGCCTCCCAGATGAGGGCCGCCTTGTTTCTGCGGTCGCTATCCAGGTGGCGGTCGATGCAGTTGTAGCAGGCGTTGAGCGTGCCGCCCCGAAACCACTTCATCTCGGGCTTCTCGAAGTCGTATTCAAGAACCTTGTCCCACTTCCTGTACCAGGTGATGTATCTGTCGGCCATCTCGGCCCAGAACCCTTCGGGGTCCTCGACGGAGCGCCTGTAGAGGTCCTCGTACTGCTGCATGCTCGAGACGTGGGCCTTTTGGGAAAACCAGTCCGGCGGCGCAAACAGCCTCTGCTCCGCCATGAAGACTTCAATGCCCTTTTCAGCCATGCCTGCCTCCTTTTTTGAGAATGGGTTACGCTTTTTTTCTAAATTCGAGCCACCCTCCCCCGGGTGGGCATACTTGTATGCTGGAAATAAGCAAATTGAATGCCGGTTTAAGGTTTCTTCGGCCCCGGGGAGGCGGGTGCCGCCGAAAGACGGCGGGATTACGGCATCCGCCACGCCTCCCCTCCGGGCAGGTCCGGCCCGAAGCCCGCCCCTCGCCCTTCCCGTCTGTTACGAATCGTTACGGCAGCCTCCTTCGCAGAAATACAAAAAGTAACGGCCATCCCTTATTATAGGCGGAAAAGCAGGCCCTGTGCAGGGGCCTGCCACCCCTGGGAGGGACGGACCATCCACGCGGCCGGCGGAGCCGGGGGCCGCTTGGAATTCTGTTAGAATAATATGGTTGCCATGGCGAAACGTCCCGTCATCGACCCTGCCTCGCTCAGGAAGCTCCAGGCCCGGCGCGAGAGCCTGAGGGGGATGCACGCGTTCCCTTACAGCGAGGACCTCGCCTCGGTCATGGAGGCCTCGGTGTACACCTGCCTGCCGGGCGAGAGCGTGAAGGCGGCCGTCAAGGAGATGGCCCGCCGCGGGGTCTCCAGCGTGGTCGTGGTGGACAGGGACGGCCGGCCGGAGGGCATCCTCACCGAGAAGGACGTCATACGGAGGCTGGCGGCCGCCGACGGGCTGGACCTGGAGAAGACCCCCGTAAGCAAGGTCATGACGCCTTCCCCGGTGGCCCTGAGCCCCGGCGACAACGTCTGGCGCGCCCTCTCGGTCTTCTCGTCCCGGCGCATCAAGCACCTCCCTCTCCTGGCCCGTGGAAAGGTCGCGGGCATGGTGACCCTCCGGCAGCTCCTGAAGCTCCGGTACCCCGAGCCCATGACTCTCATAGAGGGCATCGCGAGCGCGCAGAGCCTCGAGGACCTGGGGGCCATCCGCCGGAAGCTGCCGGAGACGGCCGCCTCGAAGATGGGCGCGGGCGTACGGGCCTGCGACGTCGTGGTCATGGTCTCGCTGGTCAACCAGGACGTGCACCGGAGGGCCCTGGAGCTCGTCATGCAGAAGATGGGGGAGCCGCCCCTGCCCTTCTGCCTCTTCCTGACGGGCAGCCACGGCAGGATGGAGAACCTTCTCAGGACCGACCAGGACCATGGCCTCATCATCGCCGACAGCAGGCAATGGGACAGGGCCTACGACCAGTACTTCATGGAGCTCACCCGGCAGTTCTCCGAGAGCCTCCTCGCCCTGGGGTTCGCCTGGTGCCCGGGCTACGTCATGTCGATGAATCCCACCTGGCGGAAGAGCTCCTTCGAATGGAAGCTCCAGCTTCAGTACTGGTTCGAGCGGCAGGTCCCCGCCCTGGTGCGGTACCTGACCGTTTTTTACGACGCCGCACCGGCCTACGGGGATTTCTCCCTCTTTGAGGGATTGAGCGAGTTCGCCTTCGACCTGCTTGAGCGCCACCATGAGGCCCTGAGGGTCCTCAGGGAGGAGGAAAGCGCCCACAAGGCGCCCACGGGGTTCATGGGCCGGTTCATCACCGAAAAAAGCGGGGAGCACCGGGGCGAGATGGACATCAAGCGGAGCGGGCTCATCTTCGTGGTGGAGGGGGTCCGCCTCCTGGCCCTCCTGCACGGCGTGCGGGAGACCTCCACCCTGAAGCGCATCGCCGCCCTGGTGGACCAGGGCTTTCTGCACCCGGACGACGGGGAGTACTTCGAGGCCGCGTACAGGTTCCTGCTTCATTTCGCCCTCTCGGCCCAGGTGGACAAGTACCTGGGCGGCAGGAAAATAGACACCTTCATCAACCCCGGCACCCTTTCTCCCCGGGACCGGGAGGTGCTCCGCCACGCCTTCAAGGCGGTGGCCTCCCTTCAGGATCTGGTGGCCGCCGAGTTCGGCGAGCTGGTGCTCTGAGGCCCGGAGACCGCCGTTTCCGGCGCGCCCCTCTGAATTGACTTCACCGGCACCGGGCAGTATCATGTGAGGCATGAAAAAAATATTTCCCCGCCGGATAGACTTTTTCGTCCTCTTCGACCAGAGCATCGCCCACGCCATGGCCGCCACGGAGGCCCTGCTCTCCCTGATGGAGAATTTCGAGAACGCCGAGGGCAAGGCCAAGCAGATTCACGAGATAGAGCACCAGGCCGACCTGGTCACCCACGACGTCATGCGCAAGCTCAACCAGACCTTCATCACCCCCATAGACCGCGAGGACATCCACGAGCTGGCCACCCGCATCGACGACATCATCGACCTGGCCTGGGCGTGCGTGGACAAGATGCTGGTGTTCAGGATAACCCGCCCCACCAGGGACGCCGTCCAACTGGCCCGGGAGCTGCACGAGACCACCAAGTTCATCCACCGGGCCTTCCAGGAGCTGGAGGCCAAGGACTACGAGCACGTCAAGGAGTACTGCATCGAGATCAACCGGATGGAGAACCGCATCGACCGCATCTTCCGGACGGCCCTGGGGGACCTGTTCGAGGAGTACCGGAACGACGCGGCGATGATCATCAAGTGGAAGACCATCTACGAACACCTGGAGGAGGCCTCGGACAAGTGCGAGGACGTGGCCAACATCCTTGAGGGAATCGTTTTGAAACATGCCTGAGATCATCCTCCTCGTCGTCGTCCTCTCCGTCCTTTTCGAGATAAGCAACGGCTGGAACGACTCGGCCAACGCCATTGCCACGGTCGTGTCCACCCGGGTGCTGGGCCCGCTTCAGGCCGTGCTGCTGGCGGCGACGATGAACATCCTGGGAGCCCTGTTCTCCACGGCAGTGGCCAGGACCATCGGAAAGGGCATCGTCCATCCCGAAGCCGTGACCCAGCAGGTGGTGGTCGCCGCCCTGGTGGCCGGGTTCCTCTGGAACGCCCTCATGACGAAAAGGGGCCTGCCGGTCAGCGCGTCTCACGCCCTCATCGGCAGCGTGATGGGCGCCGCGGTGGCCTTCGGCGGGTTCGACATCCTGAACCTCGGGGGCCTGAAGAAGATATTCCTGGCCCTCCTGACCTCGCCCATCTTCGGCATGTTCTTCGGATACTACTTCATGAAGCTCATCCTGCTCTTTTTCGGGCGGTACGGGCCCGGGACGGTCAACAGGGTGTTTGGAAGGCTCCAGATAGCCTCTTCGGCGTTGATGGCCTTCAGCCACGGCTCAAACGACGCCCAGAAGGTCATGGGCATCATCACGCTGGCCCTGGTGAGCGGGGGCTTCCTGAAGGTGGTGGCCGTGCCGCTCTGGGTCATCCTCATGTGCGCCGTCGCCATGGGCCTGGGCACCGCGCTGGGGGGCTGGAGGGTCATCAAGACGCTGGGCTTTCACATGCTCAAACTGGAGCCCATCCATGGGTTCTCCGCCGAGACCGCATCGGCCGCCGTCATCCTCGGGGCCAGCGCGATGGGCATGCCGGTCAGCACGACCCATGTCATTTCCACCTCCATCATGGGGGTGGGAGCCACCCGGAGGCTGACGGCGGTGCGCTGGGGCATAGCGGGCAAGATCCTGATGGCCTGGGTCTTTACGCTCCCGTGCTGCTTCGTCCTGGCCTGGATTATCTGCGAGGCCGTGCTGGCCTGGTTCTAACCGCCCCTCTCAGGGAGGCGGGGGATCCGTGGCTCATCACGTCCCCGTCAGCCGAAATCTGGAGAGCCCTCGCGCGCGCACCCCAGGATGGCGTGCGCGTGCGGACGGGGAGGCTCAGGACCTCTCCCTGGCCCTTTCCTGCAGTTTCTGGTTGGCGAAGATGCCGATTTCCACCCGGCGGTTCCTCGCGCGCCCCTCGGGCGTCGTGTTGGAGGCGACCGGATGGGACTCGCCCATTCCGATGGTCGTGAAACGCAGGGGGTTGACGCCCTGCTCGGCCAGGTAGGAGGCCACGGCCTGGGCCCTGTTCAGCGAGAGCGTCCTGTTGTAATCCTCCGAGCCGCGGGAATCCGTGAACCCCTGTATGAGGATCTTCGTGTCCTTATACTCCTTGAGGGTCCCGGCTATCTCTCTCAAGGTCGTCTGGGCCTCGGGGGTGAGGGTGGAACTTTCCGAGGCGAAGGTGGCGTCGGAGTCGAAGGTGACCAGAATCCCGTCTCCCACGCGCCTGACCCGGGTCCCCGGCATGTTCTGAAGGTCGGTCTTCATCTGCTGGGCCTGTTCGTCCATGTAGTCGCCGATATAGGCTCCCGCCAGCCCCCCGATGGCCGTCCCGAGGAGCAGGCCCAGGGCGGTCTCGTCGGCGGCATGTCCGATGAGGCCCCCCAGCACAGCCCCCCCTCCGGCGCCTATCACGGCCCCTTTCTGCTCCCGGGTCATGGACTCGCACCCCATGGTGACAAGAAAGCCGAGAATCGTCACTACAGCCAGTGTTTTCTTCATCTCTTCCTCCGCGCTATGTCGGTCTCTATGTGTTGGCGAAAACCTCGTTGGCCAGGGACTGCTTTGCGGAGGGTTCGGCCTTGCGCGCCCGGCCCCTCCGCGGGGCGGCAATCAGGCTCTCCAGCCATTATAACGGATGCCGTCAGCCTGATTATAGCCCTTTTGCGGCCGGGCATGAAGGGGTGAGCGCCCGCCGGGAGGCATGGGGCCACCTTGGAGCCGGGGAGGGGGAATCACGCAAGGGCCAGCGGGCGGAGGCGGGCGGCTATTTCTTGTACATGCGCTGCTTCGAGTCGACCTCGGGAACGCGGAGGAGGCGCTCCCCGGGGGGGTTTCTGAGCTCCGCCTCCAGGTACTCCAGGCGGTCCCTGATGGTGGGGGGCTTCTCCGAGACGTTCCTCAGGAAGCGCCAGAGCCATCCCGGGCCCTTCCCCAGGTCGGGGTTGAGCTCGAGGGCCTTGCGGTAGTCCGCCACGGCCTCCTCGTACCGGCCCATCCGGTCCCTGACGATGCCCCTGTCGGCGTAGGCGACGGCCATCTCCGGCGCAAGCTCTATCGTGCGGTCGAAGGCGGCCAGGGCCTTGTCGAGCTTTCCCATCTGCATATAGGCGATGGCCAGCCCCAGATGGGCCCTCTCGTGGTCGGGGTTTTCCTCCAGGGCCTTCGAAAACTCCTCTACGGCCTGCTCGAAGCGGCCGTCCTCCAGGCGGTAATTCCCCTTGCGCACCTCGTAGTCCCCCGGCGTCTGCTGCACTATCACCCGCCAGTAGTAAACCACCGCGCCTATGGCCGCAAGGACGATGAGGGCGATGACGGCCTGCTGGTTTCTTGTCATCCTATTGGGCCAAGCCCCCGAAGTATTTGGTCATGATGACCCGGTTGTACACGAAGGCGAAGGTGACGGCGAGGAGGGCGGCCAGGACGGTGACCTTGCGCCTGATGGCCGCTATCTCCTCCTTGGTGGCCTCCCTGCCGGTCTTGCGCTGGTGGCGGTTGATGCTCATGGCCAGGATGAACTTCCGCGTAGGGAAGAAAAGAAGCGCACCCAGGAGAAAAGAGGTGATGCCGTACCAGTAAACGAGCATTTTTTATTATAGATAAACGAGGAAGCCGTGCGCCAGGCGCCCCGGGGGGCGCCCGGCGCACGGTCGGCTGGGGGGAGCCGGCTACACCCCGGGTTTCTCCAGGTCCAGACGGGCAACCTTGACGTCGCCGATGTCTTCCACCAGGGCGGTGATGTCTCGCTCCGGCATCGTGGACATCCGCATGAAGTACGCCAGGAACCACATCATGCCGACGCCCAGGGCCCACCACAGGATGTGCCAGGCCCAGATGGAGGGCATCCCGAAGAGCCACGTGGAGGAGTCGTTGGGGCCGCCGAAGATGGTGTTGCCCACCACGGCGCCCGGTCCGATGCCGAAGAAGAACCACACCAGGGTGATGCCCCAGGCCAGCGGGGCGAACTTCTTCTTGTCCACCGGCAAGGAGGCGTGCTCCTTCAGGAACCCGTGGTACTTCATCTTGTGCTCCCGTTCCTCCTTGTCCTGACTGAAGAGGGAGACGATGATGGCTATGCCCAGGTTGAAGAAGATGCCCCAGGCCGCCGAGTGCATGGTCAGGGGCCAGCGCCCCCATGCCGTGATGCCGAACCACGCCTGCCCGATGGACTCGGTCAGGGTGACGGCGATGATGCCCGCGATGAGCCCCCAGGTGACGCCCCTCCGGGTCAGGAAGGGCCAGAAGCAGATGCCGATGAGGGCCGGCCACATCTGGAAGCCGTAGGCGACGGCCAGTCCGCCCAGAAGAACCAGGGCGTCATGCGAGGTGGTGGCCACGGCCAGGGCGGCGCCCGTGATGATGAGAACGCCTATGCGCCCGAAGAGCTTCTGGGTGGCGTGGGAGGCCCCGGGGTTCAGGTAGCGCTTGTACAGGTCCCGGGTGAGCATGCCGCCCGCCGTGGACATGTAGGCCGCGCCCGTGGACTGCATGGCGGCCAGGGCGCAGACGGCCAGAAGGCCCACGAACCAGGGAGCGCTGTTGGACATGAGGTGGATGAGGGCCGGGACCACCATCCCCTGCTTGCCGGGCATCTGCATCAGGTCCTCGCCCAGGTGCAGCTTGTCCAGGGCTACGCCGGCCTGAAGCAGGGAGGTGTCCGCGCCGATGAGGTGGGCGCCCATGCCCTGGATGGCCGTGAACACGATGAGGATGAACCCGATGCCGGCCGAGGAGGCCCAGACCTGCTGCGGGGCGAAGGGCCGGGGGTTCTTGTTCGAGAAGCTCCACATGGAGAAGGCCGGGGCCGACTGGATGCCCATGAGGGCGAACATGTACGAAAGCACCATCATGCCCGTCCAGGCTCCGCCGACGGCGGTGGGGCCGGACTTCACCCATTGGATGACCCCGGGGATGGCGATGTAGTGGCTGTAGCCGTTCGGGGTCCTCTTCTGGTCGAGCTCGGCCATCCGGGCGATGCCGTCGTTCAGGGCGCCGAACCCTCCCGCGAAGTGCAAGGTGATGAGCCCGATGGCCAGGATGCCAAAAGCCAGCAGAATGGCCTGCAGGGTGTCGACGTAGGCCACCGAGCGCAGGCCGCCGGAGGCCACGTAAATGACGACCACCGCCGAGAGCATCCACATGCCCACCTCAACGCCCAGGAGCCCGTCGGTAAGGACGTTGAACAGGAAGCCCGAGGCCCTGAGCTGCACGCCCAGGTATGGGATGGAGAAGAACAGGGCCACCACCACGGTCAGGATGCGCATGGCGTCGCTTCGGAAGTAGTCGTGGAACATCTCGCCCGGGGTGACGTACCCGTAGCGCTTCCCCAGCATCCACTGCCTCTTCAGAAACAGAACGCCCGTGAACGGGATCGTAATGGCATAGAAGGAGGCATAGGCGTACTGGAAGCCGTCGCGGTAGACCAGCCCCGGATGGCCCATGAAGGTCCAGCCCGAGAAGCTCGTCGCCGTGGCCGCGAGCACGAACACCCAGATGGGGATGGTCCGGCCCGCGATGAAGTAGTCCGACGCGGTCTTTGCCCGCCTGGCGCCCTTTATGCCCCAGAAGATGCAGTAGGCCCAGTACGCGGCAACGAAAATAAAGAGCCAGATGGTTGAGGTTGTCAAAACTCCCTCCTTTTACGGATATCCACGTGATTCGACGTTTCTACGATGAAGCGTCTCTTCGGCCCTCCCTCTTGTGTCTGCTCACCCCCTCCCCGTGGCTTACGGTTTCCCTATGGCTATCAGGTCCTTCAGGGTGCCAACGCCGCTTTCCGGCAGGAAGGCGGCGAAGCGCTGGAAAAGCTGCGCGGCCAGGAAGGCGTCGTACAGGGCGTCGTGGGGCCTCTGGACGTCGATGCCGTACTTCCGGGCCATGGTGAAAAGGTCGCCCTTCAGGGTCATCCCCCGCCAGTGGCGGGCAAACCGGGAGTCGTTCTCGTAGAGCCAGTCATGGATGACCTTCGTGTCCACCGCGGGGTTTTTGAGGGGCAGGCCCCAGAGCTTCTTCATCTCCCTGTCCAGGAAATGCAGGTCTATGTGCACGAAGTGGCCGATGAGCACGGCGTTGCCGATGAAGGTGACGAACTCCTCGAGGGCCTCCTCCGGGGGCGGGGCCCCCCGGAGGTCCGAATGTGTTATCCCGTGCACCACCACGCTTTCGGAGTTCAGGGAGCTTGCGGGCCTCACCAGGCTGAAGAAGGTCTTCCCCGGCAGTATGCGCGTCCCTTCGAGCGCGACGGCCCCCAGGGCGATGACGGAGTCGCGCTTAAAGTCCAGGCCCGTCAGCTCCGTGTCGAAGGCCACGAAGTGCGCCTCCTCCAGGGGGGTGTCCAGGGAAAGCTCCTTTTTCAGCCGGGCGTGCGACTGCACGGCTTCCGGGAGCTCCCTGGTGCTCTGTCCGAATATCCGCTCCAGAAGGGTCGTCACGACAATACCCTCTCGGTCTTGTAGCTCTTCTCGATGACCTCGAAGAGCGAGGCCGTCAGCTGGAAGGACTCCTTGAGGGTCTTTTTCTCCAGCAGGGAGAGGTTGTCGGGATTGACGAAGCCGTCGGGCTCCAGCCCCCGCTCCGCCTGGCCGAGCTGCACATGGAGGAGCAGCGCCAGCAGGTAGTCAAGCACCTGTTCGACGTCCCCGGCCAGCTCGAACCCGTGCCGGTCCTTCAACTCAAGCAGGCGCCGGAAGGTGGAGACGTCCTCGATGCCCTTCTGGAGGGCGAAGACCCTGACGGCGTCCACCAGGGGCCGGATGCCCTTCTGGCAGAGGTCCAGCTCGTTTCTGTGCTCCCCGGACTTCTCCACGACAAAGCGCCTGAAAAACCCCAGGGGAGGGCGGTTCTCCACGGTCTCGGCGGCCAGGAGGTCCATGACCTCCTCGCTCTGGCGGGCGATGCTGAGCAGATGGTCCCTCAGCTCCTGGACGAAGGCGTCCTCCCCCCTGATGCTCCGCATGTCGAAGAACGGGCCCTGGGGAGGGAAGCTCTCTGGCTCCCTGGCCCATCGGTCGAAGAAGTGCTTCCAGTCTCCGAGGCTCTGCACGTTCTCAACATCGATGCACTCCCGGCCGCCCCGGTAGCCGCAGGCCGGAAGGACCGCGTTGAGCCGCTCCACGAGGGCGGCGAAGTGCTCCTCGGCGGCCTTGACGACGTTGAGGTTGTTGGTGTCGGCCAAGACCACGCCCATCCGTATGGGCAGGTCCAGAGTAAGCTCGCGGCGGGCCCCCTCTCCCAGCATGAAGAGGGCGTAGGGCAGGGGGGAGGGGCCGGTCTTCTTCTCCAGGATGTCCACCACCCGGTTCAGGAGCTTCTCGACCAGCTCGGTGATGAGGCCGGTGATGTTCTGCGCCCGGGCCCCCTCCCTCAGGAGCGTGGCCACGGACTTGTGTATCTTCACCGTGGTTTCCCCCAGGGAGTCCAGGCTGTGGATGCCCTCCATCTCCTTGACCAGGACGGTGGGGGCGGTGCCCTGAAGGACCATGAGGTCGTGGTTGGTGACGACCCCTCTGAAGGCGCCCCTCTGTACGACGAGGATATGGTGGATCTTGTAGCGCATCATCTTCAGGACGGCCTCGAAGCAGTACTCGTCGGCGTCCACCCGTATGAGGGGGGAGCTCATGATGGAGGAGACCGGGCCGGAGAGGTCCCTGCCCCGGGCAACCACCTTTTCCCGGAGGTCCCGGTCCGTGACGATGCCCAGGGGGATGCCCGCCGGGCCCACGATGACCAGGGAGCTTACCTTGTTCTCGGCCATGCGCCGGGCCGCCTCCCGTATGGACATGTCCTCGCCGCCGGTGACCGGCTCGCGCTTGACTATCTCCCCCACCGTGGTGGTGAACAGGAGGCGCTCGGTCTCGGCCAGGCCGGTGTACCTGCGGCGGGTCTCCTCATAGGCCCTGTCGACGAAATTGATGAAGAAGGACTTGAGAAAGAACTCGTTGACCGCAGGGTTTCCCTGCTGGATGGCCAGCACCTTCTCCTTGCCGATGAGATAGCAGATGGTGTCCTCGACGGCCAGCACGTTGGCCCGGGAGCGGTCCCCGCCGATGAGCGACAGGAGGCCGAACTGCTCGCCCTCGGTGCGGTAGTCGATGACGATGTCCTTGTCCTCCTTCGAGGTTATGTAGACCTTGACCCCGCCTTTCTTGATGAGCCGGAGGTATTCGCTGGGGGGGCCGTCCTGGGTCAGTATCTTTACCCCTTTGGGGTAGTACTCCATGGAGACGTCCTCGGCCACGCCGGCCAGCTCCTCCTCGGTAAGCCTGTCGAAGGGCGGAATCCTCCTGATGAACTCTATGGTTTCCTCTTTGAGCATGATGGCGTACTCGGAAATGAGCAAATTAAGTGCCAAGGGGCCTGCCCGGCAGGCCCGCACGGAGGGAGCCGCCGGTATCTTCAAGAATTACAGCGATGTAAGAGGATTCACGGCGACGACGCACGGCGCCCGGAGATAAGAGAAAGGCGGGCGCGTTACGTTATGTTACGGGGAGGGCGGTTACTTTTAGTAACCGTCTCCGGGGCCGTCCCCTCCCGGAGGCCGGCCTCCGCCCTCGGGGGGAGAGGGCCGCTTGAGGGCCCATTTCTTCCTTTTCTCCCAGAGGGTCTTCCGGGTGATGCCCAGCTTCTCGGCCAGCTCCTGCTCGCTGTACAGGTGCTGGTAGTTCTGGATGAAGGCCCTGGTGTAGCCCTCGATGGAGAGCTCCCGGGTGACGGAGTCGTCGAAGAAGGAGCCCCTGCCGGTCACGTTCTCCGGCAGGTGCTCCTTGCTGATGGCCGGGCCCTCGGCGATGAGGACGGCCCTCTCCAGGACGTTCTGAAGCTCCCGGACGTTGCCGGGCCAGTCATAGGCGGCCAGGGCCGAGAGGGCCTCGGGCGAGAGCTCCTTGGGCTCGCGGCCCAGCTCCCGGACGTAGCGCGAGAGGTAGTGGGCCGCAAGCGCCGCAATGTCCTCCTTCCGCTCCCTCAGGGGCGGCAGGTGAAGGGAGATGACGTTGACCCGGTAGAAAAGGTCTTCGCGGAACTCGCCGTGCTGCACCTCCTCCCAGAGGTCCTTGTTCGTGGCGGTGATGAGCCGGATGTCTATCTTCTTGGTCTTGGTGCTGCCCACCGGGCGGATCTCCTGGTCCTCCAGGACCCTGAGGAGCTTCGCCTGAAGCGCCGGGGGCATGTCGCCTATCTCGTCGAGGAAAATCGTCCCTCCTTCGGCCTCCTCCAGGAGCCCCGACTTGGAGGCCACCGCCCCGGTAAAGGCCCCCCGCGCGTGCCCGAAAAGCTCGCTCTCCAGCAGGGCCTCCGGGATGGTGGAGCAGTTGATGGGGACGAAGGGCCTCTCCCGGCGGGAGCTGTTGCGGTGGATGACCCGGGCGAAAAGCTCCTTTCCGGTGCCCGTCTCCCCCAGAAGCAGCACCGTGCTTCGGGTGTCGGCCACCTTGCGGACCTCCCGGACAATCGCCAGAAGGGCCGGGTTTTCTCCGATGACGTCGGAGAAATCGTAGTCCTTTATCTGCCGCCTGAGAAGGGTGTTTTCCCGGTAGAGCCTCTGCTGGGTCAGGGCGTGCCGGACGACCTGCTTTATCTCCTCGTGCATGACCGGCTTGGTGATATAGTCGTAGGCGCCCAGGCGGAGGGCCCGCACGGCCGTCTCCAGGGAGGCATAGGCGGTCATGACGATGAATATCTGCCCGGAGCTCTGCCGACGCATCGCCTCCATCATCTCTATGCCGTCCATCCCCGGGAGGATGATGTCGGAGAGGACGACGTCGAAGGACTTTTCGGCATAGGCCTCCATGGCCTCCTCCCCCGAGGCCGCGGTATCCACGGCGAGGCCCTCGCGGGTGAAAAGCCTCTGGAGGGACTCCCTCAGGGTCTCTTCGTCCTCTACTATGAGCAGTGTCTTTCCCATTGCTTCGGCCTATCCATTGACCGGAAGTTTTATTATAAAACTTGTGCCTTTCCCTTTTCCCGGCGCGATTTCCATGGTCCCCCCGTGGTCCTTTATGATGCTGTAGCAGATGCTCAGGCCGAGCCCCGTCCCCTGGGCCGGCCCCTTGGTGCTGAAGAAGGGGTCGAAGACCTTGTCCCGGTGCTCCCTGGCTATGCCCGGGCCGGTATCGGTAAAGACCATCCGCACGGAGCCGTCCACCTGGGCGATGGAGATGTAGAGATCGCCGCCCTCGGGCATGGCGTCCCGGGCGTTGAGCATCAGGTTGAGGAAGACCTGCTGGATCTGGTCCGGGTCTATGGTCAGCGCCGGGGTGGGCTCGACGTCCGTGTGGATCTGTATCTTGCGGAAATTCTTGTCGTAGCGCACCAGGTCGAGGGTGGCCGCCAGGGCGCTGTCCAGGCCGGTGGGCGTCCTCTGCCGGGGATAGAGACGGGCGAAGTCCCCCAGGTTGCGCACGATGCGGGCGATGCGCTCCAGGTGCCGGTTTATGGTGTTGAGGGAGTCCTTCACGAAGGGGGAGCCGTCCTCCAGCAGCATCTCCTGCACCAGGGAGGAGATGGAGGCCAGGGGATTGCCTATCTCGTGGGCCACCCCGGCGGCCAGCCGCCCGATGCTGGCGTGCTTGGTGGCCCGGAAGAGGTCCTCCTGGATCTTCTTTTTCTCGGTGACGTCCTCCAGGACGATGACGTAGCCCCTCTGGGCTCCCGTGAGGCGGTTGATGTAGCCCTTCAGCTCCATGTCCCCGATGCTGCAGGAGATATCGCCCTCCCGGGGCTCGGGGCCGAATATCCGGGGGCTCAGGCACCCCAGCACGAGGTGGGCCTCCTCGCCCACGGCGTCGGCCTCCCGGACGCCGGTCATCCTGGTCATGGTGGAGTTCCAGTAGGTGACGCGGAGGTTGCCGTCCAGTGTTACCACCCCCAGGGGGATGCTCTCGACGATGTTCTCGCTGAATTCCTTCAGGAGGCCCAGCTGCCGGTTTGCCTCCGCCAGCTCCTGGCGGGAGAGCCTCAGGGTCTTGCCCATCTGCCGGATGGAGGTGAGCAGCTCGCCCTTCTCGGGCTCGGTGTAGGTGAGCCTGTCGGTAAAGATGATGCCGGCCATCGGAGAGCCCAGGGCGCCGGAGAGGATCCTCTGGGCCTCTCCCTTGAGGGCGAAGAGGTCGCTCTGGGAGAGGGAGTCCCGCTGGGCGCCCTGCCGCCTGAGGAACCCGCTGACCACCTCGGCCGCCTCCCGCCTGCCGATGAACTCCACCAGGATGTCCTCTATCTCCGCGATGGTGAGCTTGGCCGGCAGGATCCTGGGCGAGTAGCTCTCCACGAACATCAGGGCCTGCCTCTCTTCCTCCTCGGACTGGCGCGTGAAGAGGGAGAGCGAGACATAAAGGCCCACGTTGAAAAGAAGGCCCCAGAAAAGGGAGTGGCTCCACCTGTCCAGCCCCTTGAGGCCGAACAGGGCGTGGGGGTCCAGGACGGGAGAGTTCAGCAGGTAGGACAGAAAGCCGGCCTCCTCAAGGAGGCCCGACTTCACCAGGGCGGGCATGAGGAGCGTGTAGAACCATATGACGAAGCCCGCCAGCACCCCCGCGGCCGCGCCGTTGCGGTTTCCCCTTTTCCAGTAGATGCCGAAGAAGATGGCCGGGGCGAAGATGCTGACCGCCTCGAAGGACTTCAGCCCCATGTCCACCAGGGTGTAGAACTCCCCGATGGAGACGGCGAAGACGTAGCCGATGAAGACCAGCCCCAGGATGACCAGCCTCTTGATGTTGGCCAGGATGAAGGTGAACCCCTTGACCCGCTTGAAGCGGAAGATGAGGGGGCTGACCAGGTTGTTCATGACCATGTTGCTGATGGCCAGGGACTCCACGATGAGCATGCTGCTTGCGGCCGAGAACCCTCCGATGAAGACGAAGAGGGCGAGATAGGCCTTCCCCTGCCCCAGGGGGATGGTGAGGACGAAGTTGTCCGCCCCCTGCTGGCTCCCCCCCAGGAGGAGCCCCCCGAAGGCCACCGGGAGGACGAAAATGTTGATGAGGAAGAGGTACAGGGGGAAGAGCCACATGGCCCGGGAGACGTGGTTGACGTCGTGGTTTTCCACCACCGCCATGTGGAACTGCCGGGGCAGGAACATGATGGCCATCATGGAGAGGAAAAGCAGGGAGGCCCACTCGCTGTAGCCCACCGGGGAGCCCCCGCCCACAGTGAGCAGATAGCTGAAGTCCGAGGTGCGGATGCGCTCGAAGATGTCCACGTGCCCGCCGAACAGGACGAAGGTGACGTAGAAGCCCACCAGCAGGAAGGCGGCCAGCTTCACCATGCTCTCGAAGGCGATGGCGAAGACCAGCCCCTCGTGCTTCTCGGAGTACTCGAACCGCCGCACGCCGAAGACGCTGGCAAAAAGCCCGATGATGGCCGTGATGATCCAGCCCGCGGCGGCGGAGCCCTTCGTCTGCCCGGCGATGATGGTGAAGGTGCTGATGATGGCCTTTATCTGAAGGCCCAGATAGGGGATTATCCCCACGGCGGCCACCACGGTTACCAGGGCGGAGAGGAGCAGCGAGTTTCCGTAGCGGGAGCCGATGAAATCGGCGATGGTGGTGATGCGATTTTCCTTGGCTATCTTGATGATGCGGCGGAGCACCACCCACCAGAGGGCCGCCATGAGCGTGGGGCCGATGTATATGGTGAGGAAGGAAAGCCCCGAGGTGGCCGCCTTCCCCACGCTTCCGTAGAAGGTCCACGACGTGCAGTACACGGCCATGGAGAGGGCATAGACATAGGGGTTGGCGACCAGGCTCCTGCCCCTGCGCTCCCTGCGCTCCGCGTAGTAGGCGATGAGGAACAGGAGGCTCAGGTAGCCTCCCGTGATGAGCAGTACGGCCCATGTCTGGAACATCAGAGCGCCTTGTTCTTCCTCGTCAGGTTCAGCAGGACGACGGTAACCAGGATGAAGACGGCCCAGAGGCCGAAGAGGTAGTACGGCGCGGAATGCTCAAAGATGCTCAGAAGGGGCCAGTTGAAAAGCACCACCCCGAGCAAGAACAGAAAGGTCCACAGGTCCTTGCTCCCCATTTGGCTCCCCATTTCAAAATTTATCATGTGCGGCGCGACTTTATCAAGACAAAAGCGCCCCGCCGGGGAGGATGGTTCAGCCGCCTTTCCTCTGGAAGCGCCCGAACCTCAGGGCGAGCGTGGGCATGACGAGCAGGTTCAGCACCGTGGAGGTAACCAGGCCGCCCAGAATTATGCGGGCCATGGGACCCTCTATCTCCCGGCCCGGCGCGCCGCTGCCCAGGGCAAGCGGCAGCAGGCCCAGGGCCGTCACGGAGGCGGTCATCAATATGGGCGCGAGCCGCTCCGAGGCGCCCCGCACGGCGCTCCGGAGTCCCCACTCCGCCCCCTCGGCCCATACGAGGTGCTCGAAATGAGAAATCAGCATGACCGAATTTCTCAGGGTAATGCCGAAGAGCGTAACGAAGCCCACCATGGAGCCTATGGACAAATACCCGCCTTCAAGGAGGGCGACGAAAACGCCCCCGGCAAGGGCGAACGGCAGGTTCAGAAGAATAAGGGCTGCGTTTCTGTAATTTCCGGCAACGATGAAAACGAGTATCAGTATGCCGATGCCGGCCAGCGCGGCGTGCACGAGCAAGTCCCTTCTCGTGCGGGCCTGCTCCCGGGCCGCCCCGGCGAACTCCACGTACGTGCCGGGGGGCAGGGATATTTTCTCCGACAGCGCCTTTTCCGCCCGGGCCACGAAAGAGCTGACGCTCCGGCCCGTGACGCCGCAGGTTACCGTCTGCACGCGCCTTGCCCCCCGGTGCAGGACGATGGAGCGCGCGGGCATCTCGTGCAAGTCGGCCAGCCGGTTCAGCCGCACGTACGTGCCCCCGGGGTTGCGAAGCGGCAGCATGCCGACGTCCGTGATGCTCTTCCTGCGCTCCGGGGCGAGCACCACCGAGACGTCGAAGACCCGGTTGCCGTCATAAATCTGTCCCGCCGTTTTCCCGTGGAACGCCGTGTGGATGGCCTCCAGCACGGAAAGGGGCTGAAACCCCCGGGCGGCGAGGGCCGGTTTCTTCAGGGAGGCCATGAGCTGCGGGGCGCTGGGGGGCGCTTGCAGGCGGACGTCCGCGGCCCCGCGCATCCCTCTCAAAACCGCCGCGACCTCCCTGGCTTTTTCGTCCAGGACGTTCAGGTCGCTGCCGAAGATGTTGACGGCCACGGGCGCGGTGTAGCCCGATATGGTCTCGTTTATCCTCTCGGTAAGAAAGGTCTCTATCGAGACGCCTACGCCGGGGAACTTCCCGAGCGTGTCCCTGATTTCTCTCTTTGCGCGCAGGAAGTGTCTTCTGTCAAGCGGCTTCAGCACGACGCCGAACTCGCTGGCGTTCGACCCCCTGGCCTCTTCGCCCTCCTCGGCCCTCCCGGCGCGCGGCAAACGGAGAAGTTCGTCCGATATGCGTCCGCCCATGCGCAAGGTCTCCTCGAGGGAAGTCCCCGGCGCCGCCGCCACGTGGACGATGAAGTTCCCCTCCACAAGCTCCGGCAGAAAACTTCCGCGCAGAAACGGCATGACGACGAGTGTCGCGATAACGAGGGCGGCCGCCGCGGCAATAACCGCGCGGGGACGCCTTTCGACCCCGTGGAGGATTCTTTCGTACCGGGCCTTTGTCCAGCGCATCAGGGGAGGCTCCCCTTCCGGCGGCTTCCTTGCGCCCAGCATCACGAGGGACAGGGCCGGGGTTACCGTGAGGGCCACGAGCAGGGAGGCCAAGATGGCAAGGACATAGGCAAGCCCGAGCGGCGCAAACAGCCTGCCCGCCACGCCGGTCATCGTCAGCACGGGGACGAAGACCAGGACGACGGCAAAGGTGGCGTAGACCACGGCGCTCCTGACTTCCATGGAGGCGTCGAAGACGACATCGAGCACGGGGCGAGGCTCTTGGAGGGCGCGGTTTTCCCTGAGCCGCCTGAAAATGTTCTCCACGTCTATCACGGCGTCGTCCACCACCTCGCCTATGGCGATGGCCAGCCCGCCTATGGTCATCGTATTGAGGCTCAGGCCCAGGCGCTCCATGACCGTGACCGCCGCAAGCAGCGAAAGGGGTATGGCCGTGCAGGAGATGGCTGCCGTACGCAGGTTGAACAGGTAAAGGAAGAGCACGACGACGACAAGCAAAGCCCCCACGAGCAGGGACCACCGTACGTTGTGGAGCGCCGTCCCTATGAAATCGGCCGGCCGGAACAGGTCCGGATACAGGGTTATGCCCTGTTTCAGAAGGGCCGGGCGCAGCTCCGCCACCGCCTTATGGAGACGCCCCGTTACCTCCAGCGTGTTCGCGCCGTACTGCGCCGAGACTATCATCAGGACGCCCGGCCTGCCGTTTATCCGGCCTCCCCCTATGGCAGGGGCCGGGGCATCCACCACGTCGGCCACGTCCCCGATGGTCACGCTGGCGCCGTCCCTGTACGCAAGGACGGCATGTGCAAGCTCCTCCGGGGTGAGCGACTGTCCCTCGCTCCGGAGTGTAATGCGCTGGTTCGTCCCCTCGATGAAGCCGCCGCCCCTCATGCCGGTGGCCCTGGCCGCCGCGGCTGTTACGTCCCCCAGGGAGACGTTGTACTTAATCAGGCGCTCCGGCACCGCCTGCACCTGGCGCTGCTTGACCCCGCCGCCGAAGACGGCGACCTTCGATACGCCCGGCACGGCAAGGAGGCGCGGCCTCACCGTCCAGTCCGCGGCTGTGCGCAGTTCCATCCGGGAGAGCGTCTCGGAGGCAAGCCCGATTATCAGCACGGTGCCGGTGGAGGAGGTAAGGGGCGTCATGACGGGCGTTACACCTCCGGGGAGCTGCCCGGCAAGCGTGGAAAGCCGCTCGGCCACCTTCTGCCTCGCGAGGTAAATGTCCCCGCCTGTCTTGAAGACGACCCGTACGACCGACAACCCCTGTATCGACTTTGACGCCAGGGAGGATATGCCGCCAACGCCGCTCAAGGCGTTTTCCACGGGGCGGGTTACCAGAGCTTCCACCTGCTCGGGCGAAAACCCCGGTGCCTCCGAATGGACGGTGACGTGAGGGGGCGCGAACTCGGGAAACACGTCGTACCGTGCGCTGCCGAGCGAGTAGACTGCATATCCGAGAAAGACTGCCGCAAGCGCTATGACAACGCCCCTCTGGCGGAGGGAAAACCGGACGACGGAGCCCAGGATGCCGTAACGCCCGGTCTGCACTCCTAGTCCTCTTCTTCGCCTCCGCCGCCCGGCGGCGGGAGGCTCTCCTTGGACAAAAGGGCCTGCGCCCCGCGGACGACCACCCGCATGCCGGGGCGGAACACGCCGTCGGTGACGAAGTAGCCTTCGCGCACCGGCTGGGAGGTCGGCACTTCCACCCTGTCAAAAAGGCCCTCTTCCGTCCTCTGGACGTATGCCCACGCCCGGCCCCGAAGCCACACCACGGCCGAAAGCGGGATGACGAACCCTTTTTCCATCCTGCCCGAAGGCAGATACGCCGTTACGTTCATCCCCGGGATAAGCCGGGTTTCGGAAGAGGGAGCGAGGTACAAGAAGCTCATCCCCTGGATGCGCGGGTCGGTGCCCGGCGCGCGCATGATGAGCCGTGCGGGCACCGGCGGACCCCCGGGGGCCTCGATGCCTGTTTTCTCCGGGGCCGAGCGTACCGAAATTCCCGGGGGAAGCGTCACCCGTACCAGGACGTCCTTTACGCTGACGAGCCTCCGGTATCCGGAGGAATAGCCGGTTATCCAACCGGAGAGCGTGCCGCCCCATCGGAGCTCTCTGGCGTCCCTGGCCGACTGCATGTCCTCCTGCGCCTGCAGGGAGGCCGCGCCGTCCGTCTTGAGCAGGGCCTCGGCCCTCTGGAGCGCCCGGTCGGAGACGTTCTTGTTTTTCTGGTTCAGCTCCTTGAGGCGCGCGTATTCCTTTTTTGAGGCCGCAAGTGCGGCCTCCGCCTCGACCAGCGCCGCCTTTGCGGATATGTATGCGCGGCGGGCCTCTATCAGGCCGTCCGGCTGTAAAACCATCCCGTACGCCTCTATCTGCTCTTCGTGCCTGATAGGCCGCAGCGCCTCGGTGACGATGCCCGCAGCCTTCCGGGCCTCTTCGCCGATGCTCACCGCTGCGCCGCCAGCCTGTGCCGCCGCTTCGCCGGCCGGCGGCGCCTGCTCTTTCCCCTCCTTTTCCCCCTCTTCGGGGGAGGAGAAAAGAAGCAGGAAAAGCCCCACAAGGACAAGTGCTGCAAGGACGGCAAGGGCCGCGACAGTCTTTCTGTCTTTCCGTCCCGTGTTCATCAGTTCGCTCCGTCGGGCGTTGCTCCGCGGGGAAACGCAGCGGGGTCGTTAAGAGGCCTCCGGACGGCGTCCTCCAGCCGGCCCACGGACTCCTGGGCAGAGAGAAGCGCATCGAGGCGGGAAAGCTCGGCCGAGATAAGCCCCTGTGTCGCCAGAAGAAGCGCGAGCCTGTCTTCCTGCCCGGCCTTGACCCGCAGGGCCGTCACTTCGAGGTTTTCCCTCTGGGCCGACACCAGAGAGTCCGCGGCCTTGAGGTTTTGGAGCGAAGCGTTGTAGCCCACGAATGCCCGGTCTATTTCCCCTATCACCCGGGCCTGAAGAGCCGTGAATTCCGCCGCGGCCTGTTTCCTTCCGGCCCTGGCTTCGGCGATGGGTCCCTCGTTGCGGTTCAGGACGGGCAGTTCGAGCACCAGTCCGAGCGACCATTCGTTGTCCCCCTGGTCCCAGGAGTAGCCGGGGCCAAGGCGGACATCCGGATACTGCCGCGCGATTTGCAGTTGGAGGGCGGACTGCGCAGCCTCGTATTCCTCCAGCTTTGCCAAGACGTCCGCCCTGCCCGTGAGGGCTTCACGGCGCACGTCCGCCGAATACAGGCTTGCGCTGACCCGCTCCAAACCTTCAAACGATATATCGATACCTTTCAGGGCGCTTGACGGTATCCCCAACGATTCCGCGAGGCCCGCCCGTGCCTGTGCCGTGCCCCCCGCGGCGCGGGAGAGCGCCAGTGCGGTCTTGTCGCGGGCGATTCTCTCGCTTGCGAGGGCAAAGCCCGAAACCTGCCCCGCGGCCAGCCGCTGCTCGTATATCTGCACAATGCCGTCCTGCGCGGAATACTGCTCTTTCAGAAGCAGCTCCTTTCGAGTAAACCCGAAAAGCCGGAGCAGGCTCTTCCGCAGCCTGCTTCTCACCTTCCATGCCGTCTCGGCGATTTCCATGCGGGCCGAGGCGGACAGGTGCCTGGCCCGGGCTATGCGGTATCCCCGCCTGCCCGCCGTCTCCACGGGGATGTCCAGGGAAAGCATGAGGGTCCAGGGCGCAAGCCCGCCGGCGTTGGCGTGATACTGCGGCGTCAGTGCGGCACCGGGGTTCGGGCGTGCCCCCGCCGTTATGACCGCCGCCTCCCTGACCCCCCAGCGGGCGCGGGCGACGTCCATGTCCGGATGGTAATAAAGGGCGGCAAGCGAAAGCAGCTTGAGGTCCCATGTCCCGGGCGGCCACGTGAGCTCCGGCAGGGCCTCCTTTTTCCCTTTCAGGTTCTTCACGATGAACCCCTCGAGCCCCGCGCTCCGCAGCGTGCGGGCCTCGAAGCTCGAGGCCGTTTTGGCGGGTTGCAGGGGCTTGCTCTTAAAAGTCGCGCACCCGCACAAAAGTGAAAAGGCAATCAGCAGAAGGGCTTTTTGTTTGCGCTTTCCCGTCATCTTCTCTCAAGCAAGTAGATTATAGCACCGGCGGGAAGGCGCTGCAGCCGGAGTTTCCCTCCTCAGGAAGAGGGGGAAGGTCGACCGGGACGAAGACCGCTTCCACCAAAGAACGAAGGCCGTCAAGGAGGGTTCACGAGGAGATAACCGAATGAAGGGCTTTGACACAAACCTGTATCGGGTATTTCATAAGGGGACGACGAGCGTGGAACAGCTTTCATCGACGGGAAGGATGCCCTGATTTCGTCCGGCCTGTTCAAGGAACGGTTTTTAGTATATTATTGATGCTGTATCGATTTCTTACCGGACGCCATCTCTTGATATGAAAGAAAAAACCGGCCTTTCCTTTGCAGAAGCACAGAGAAGAGTCAAGGAGTTCGGCCCGAACCGGTTAAGCAAGCCGGCGCGGTTGAGTTTTTTCTCCATTGCCGCAGAAGAAATAACCGAGCCGCTCATCCTGCTCCTGCTGGTCGTTGGCTTTTTTTACGCAATCTGGGGGAGCCTGGGGGACGCGCTCACCATCTTCATTATCATCGTCGCGCTGGTTTTCGTCGAGGTCTGGAACGAGTACCGGGCGAAAAAGGCGATAGAATCGCTCGCGAAGCTCGCCGCACCCCGGACGAAGGTATTCCGGGACGGAAGCGTCACGGAGGTAAAAACTGAAGCCATAGTGCCGGGCGATATTCTGGTCTTGACGCCCGGCGCGCGCATCGCAGCCGACAGCAAGCTCTTCGCGGCGGTCAGCCTTCAGGTTGACGAGTCGGTGCTCACCGGCGAATCGTTCTCCCGTGAGAAGAACGCGGGCGACGAGGTATACGCCGGGACGCTCGTCGTCTCCGGGGAAGGAAAGGCGGAAGTCTTTGCCACGGGGGCCCGTAGCAGATTCGGCAACATCGCGGTGCTTGCCGAAGAAATCAAGGAGCCCAAAACGCCTCTTCAGGTAGCGATGAAGGCTTTGTCGAAACGGCTGCTCGTCATCGCTCTTTTTATAAGCGTCGCGATAGCCGTGCTGGGATTCTTGCGCGGCGCGGATTTTCGACAGAGCGTTTTGACCGGCCTTGCGCTCGCCTTCGCGACCATTCCCGAGGAGTTGCCCATCATCATTACGATGGTGCTGGGGCTGGGGAGCTATGAGCTCTCTCAAAGAGGGTTCCTGGTCAAAAAGATACGGGCGGCGGAGGTGCTGGGAAACGCCACGGTCATCCTCACCGACAAGACGGGAACGATTACCGAAAACGAAATGCAGGTTGCCTCGGTATCCCCGGGCGACCGAGAGCAGGACGTCGTGAAAGCGGCACTGCTCGCCCTCACCGAGTTTTCCCTCTCGCCGACCGATAGGGCGGTGGGCAAGAGGGCCGCCGCGCTGGCGATAGCGCAGCCCGAAGGCGCCATAGTCCGCGAGCGCGCCTTCGGTGACGGCAGGAAAACGCGGGCGGTTGTCCGCGAAGTGGACGGAGAGCATATTCTGTTCATGAGCGGCGCGCCGGAGGAGGTCCTGCGCTTTACAGAAGTGCCTGATGGCAAGGCGGAGGCCGCGCTCAAGGAAGAAACGGCGAAGGGAAGAAGAGTAATCGCCGTCGCTCGAAAAATTATCTCCCCGGCGGAATCCGGAGAGCCGCTCCTGCAATTGGAGCACGACATGGACTTCGTCGGCCTGGTTTCCCTGGAAGACCCGCCGCGGCCGGGCGTACGGGAGGCGGTGGCGGCGGCAAAACGGGCGGGCATACGGATCGTCATGGTAACGGGCGACCACCCCGCGACCGCTTCCTTCATCGCTAGAAGCGTGGGGATTCCCGGGGAGAAAGCCCTTACCGGGGCCGAACTGGACGCGCTCTCGGATGAAGCATTGTCCGAGGCGGTGAAGGAAACCTCCGTTTTCGCAAGGACCAGCCCGCAGCACAAATACCGCTTGGCGCAAGCCCTCCAGAGAAACGGCGAAATCGTCGAGGTCACGGGAGACGGTGTCAACGACACCCTCGCGCTCAAGGCTGCGGACGTGGGCATCGCGATGGGAGAGCGGGGGACGGACGCCGCCAGGGAAGCGGCCGACGCGGTTTTGGCGGACGACAACTTTACCACCATCGCGCGGGGCATTTTCGAGGGCCGCAAATTCTTCGACAACGTGCGCAAGGGGACGGCCTACTATCTCTCGGCGAAGCTCGCTCTCGTCCTTTCCTTCCTCCTGCCGGTTCTCATGGGTGTCCCTTTTCCCTTTGCCCCCATTCAGATTATCGTGCTCGAGCTGTTCATGGACCTGGGGGCTTCGGCGGCCTTTGTCGCCGAGCTGGCCGAAGGGACGATTTACAGCCGTCCTCCGCGAAACCCCCGGGAAAGGTTCCTCGACTCTGCGCTGCTCAAGAAAATCGGCCTCTCCGGGCTGGGGCTTTTTGCCGCGGTATCGGTCTGTTATCTCTACGCGCTGTCCCGGCATCTCAGCTTCGCCCAAACGCAGACTTTTGCCTTTTCCGGATGGATCATCGGCCACGTCCTTCTTGCTTTTGTTTCCCGTTCGGAAAAGGAGCCGCTCTGGAGACTGGGCCTGCTTTCCAACAGGGTAATGGGCGCATGGGCCGTTTCCGCCTTCATATTCCTGTTTGCCGGGACCAGTGTTCCGGTGCTTGCCTCATATTTCAAGCTTGCCGCGCTTTCGGTAAGCCAGTTCGGCATCATTTTCGCGATAGCGCTTGCGGCCATCGGCTGGCTTGAGCTCAGAAAGGCATTCTCGCCGCACCGTGGACTTTCTTGACGCGGTACGCCGGCGACCGGAGCCATCGGCGCAAGGGGGCGGTTAATTAGTCGGGGTGATGGGTAATGAAGGGCCGATGCTACCTGTGGACGGGCCAGGAGACGTGTCACGATACGCAGGGCCAGGAGGTCCCCTGCCGGGGAAGCGGGCAGGATGCGGAGCTCAGAAGGGGCGTTTCGTGGCCCGTGCCCAGGTTCGAGCCCGGGGAGGAGGCGGTCTTTGACCGCCTGACGGGCCTCGTCTGGACCCGGGACGCCAACCTTGCGGAGTTCCCCCTCACGTGGAGGGAGGCGCTTGATTTCGTCGCAAGGATGAACCGCGAGAAGGCCTTCGGATGCGGCGACTGGAGGCTCCCCAACCGGCGCGAGCTGAGAAGCCTGATGAGCCACAAGACGAAGAACCCCGCGCTTCCCGAGGGCCATCCTTTTGAAAACGTCTTCCTGGGCTGGTACTGGACGTCCACGACGGCTGCCATCAATACTGCCTATGCGTGGTACGTACACATGGAGGGCGCCCGCATGTTCTACGGGCAAAAGGAGCAGTTCTTTCTGCTCTGGCCGGTGCGCGGCGAAGGCCGGGGCGTCCTGCCCGCCACCGGGCAGAGGGAATGCCATGACGCGGGTGGAGATGTCATTGCCTGCGCGGGCTCCGGGCAGGACGGAGAGTTCCGTACGGGGCATGCATGGCCGGAGCCCCGGTTTGCCGTCTCGGGCGGCGTGGTGCATGACCGTCTCACACACCTCTTCTGGCGCAAGGAGGCGGACCTTTCGGGGGGCAAGGCCACCTGGAAAGAGGCCCTCGGGGCCGTGGAGGAGCTCAACCGGAGCGGAAAAGAAGGGACGGGCTGGCGGCTGCCCAACATAAACGAGCTGGAATCCCTTGTGGACGCCAGCACCCACAGCCCGGCCCTGCCTGCCGGACATCCCTTCCAAGACGTGCGGGAGGCATACTGGTCGTCCACGACGAGCATGTTCGAGCCGGACTGGGCCTGGGCCCTGTACCTTACAAAGGGGGCCGTGGGCGTGGGCCAGAAACGGGGCGCTCATTTCCACGTGTGGGCGGTGCGCGATGCCGTGAATAGGACGGAGAAGCCGGAGGAGGAATAATGACCGCGCTCGAAAAAGACATCGATAATGCCCTTGCCGCAGAGTCGCTGGCAAACGGGAAATACCTCGCCTTTGCATGGAAAGCGGAAAAGGAGGGCCGGAGGCAGGCGGCCAGGCTCTTCAGGGCCGCCGCAGAGAGCCAGGCCATCCACGCCAGGAACCATCTGCGGGCACGGGGTGCCGTAAGGGACACGGAGGAAAACCTCAAGACCGCACTCGCTGAAATTGAGGAGTTTCAGAAGATGTATCTCCCCATGATGGACGACGCCATAGCGGCGGCTGACACCTGGGCCACGAAATCCTTCTGTTACGCGTTTGAGGCGGGAAAGGTCTTTGCCCGCCTCCTTGAAAGGGCGCGTGAGAACATCGGGGCCCTCGAAGAAGCGGACTACCATATCTGCAAGGTGTGCGGATTAACCGTGGAGGGCGACCCGCCCGGGAAGTGTCCGGTGTGCGGCTCGCGGAAGAGGTCGTTCAGAAAAATCGAGTAGGTTTCCGGCAAGCCGGGACCGGCGGCCGTGCCGCCCCGCCTTCCGGTCGGGCTTCCAAGGGTGTGATAATCAGGGCTTAACAATGCGGGGTTAAGGAATTTTCTATTGACAGCCTGCATGTTCTTTGATAGGTAAATGAAATGCAGCCGGACTGTGCTTGAATTTTCCCGGGTTTCACGGAAAACGGACTCTGGTCCGCCGATAACGGGAGGTTTTGCCGATGGAAAAGACACGCACCGGGGTTTGCGGGTGGGTGGCGTTTGCCTCTCTGCTGGCTGCCTTTTCGTTGTCCCTGTGCCTGCTGGACGTGAGGGATGCCGACGCCATACCGGCCTTTGGCCGGAAGTACAACCTGACGTGCAACGCCTGCCATACGCGGGAGCCCAGGTTGAACCCCTTCGGCCAGAGGTTCCAGGAAAACGGCTACCAGATGCCCGCTACCGAGGAGGGCGGCAGAACGCTCAAGGAGCTTTTGGGCGGCCCCGTGGGCGGCGCCACCCTCGGCCAGGTCACCAACTTTACCGCCGTGAGGCTGCGCGCCGAGGTCAGAAAGGCCGGGTTCAGGGAGACCGAGGACGACAAGCAGGAGGACTTCGACGTCGTGTTTCCCAAGATTATAAACCTCTTCTTTGCCGGCACGGCGGCCAGGAACATCAGCTTCTTCATCGAGGGGGAGTTCAACGCCGAGGAGGAAGGAAGCGGCCTGGGCTTCGAGCGGGTATTCCTCGTATTCGACAACCTGGGCGGCTACCAGCTTGCGAATTTCAAGATAGGAAACTTCGACCCGTCGGCGTTTTACTCGTTCCCCACGCACCGCCAGCAGCTGGACCCCATACCGCCCGATGCGGAGACCGATGTTTTTCCCCCGGAAATAAAGCGCATCCCCATGCTTCCCTTCGCGTTTTCAAGCAAGATGTACGGGCTGACCACCGGACCGGCAAGGGAGGGGGTCGAGGGGTTCGCCATACTCCCCTTCGAGCCCTTCCTGTTCGACGTGCCCGCAAGCAAAGGGGCGACGGTCTACGGGAGGCCCTTCGGCCCGTCCTTCCTCTACCAGGTGGGCGTGGCGCAGGGGGACACCGCCGAGGACTCGCAGGACACCCGGTGGGATATCTACGGCATGCTCCGGTACGACATCGTGGGCCCTTTCTCCGACGTGCAGGTCTCCGGGTTCTACTACCACGCCCAGGACGCGGCCCGGCCCACCCTTAATCCATCGGGTAGTGCGACGGGGCCTTTCGTCTATGCGGAGCCCGTGGACTGGGACCGCTTCGGCGTCGCGGCAAGATGGCACTACAAGTACCTGGACATCTACGGCACCGGCATCTGGGACTGGATAGGCGACGTCCGGTTTGCAGGCGCGCCGGGCAGCCTTTCCAAATGGGACGAGGACGCCTTCGGCCTCAGCGTGGAGGCCGACTGGCTGGTGAACCGCCAGTGGCTCCTGGGCGCCCGGTACGATTTCATGGACCCCGGCGGCCTCGCGGAGCTGCCGCCCGCGCTTCAGCAGGGGGGGCCGAAGGTGAACCAAGACGCCTCGTTCCTGGGCGTGCTGGCCAAGTTCTACCCGGTGCCCAACATCGGACTTTACGCGCGGTCTCATTTCAACCTTGCGGGCTCCAAGAAGCTGCCGCCCGGGCTCGGGAGTGCGGAGAGCCCGGCGAGGAACCTCCAATACATCGCGTCCGTCGGCGTCGACATGGCGTTTTAACGGAGGACAGGCCATGATACGGACAAAGCTCATTTCCATTCTTACGGCAGCCTTGGCGGGGCTTTCCGTCCTGTTGGCGGTTCCGGGCCGCACGGAGGCAGCCCAGGAGCTGCCGATTCCGGTGGCGCAGTATTCGAAGAGGCCGCCCGTAAACGAAACCACGCGCGCCCAAGGCAAGGCCATGTATGACAGGTCCTGCGCCCTGTGCCACGGGGTCAAGGGAGAGGGCGACGGCCCGGCTGCGGTCTACCTCGCGCGGGATTTCGCCCCTCGCCCGCGCGTCTTTGCCGACGGGGTGTTCAAGTTCCGGTCCACGCCGAGCGGAGAGCTCCCGACGGACGAAGACCTGTTTCGGACGGTGACGGCTGGCGTGCGGGGATTCATGCCTCCCTTCACGGGGCTCGGCGTGGCCGACCGCTGGAAAATCATTTACTTTGTCAAAGGTTTCTTCCCGGGCTTTGAAAACGCGAATCCACAACCTGTCCCGATTGTGGGATATCCCAAGCCCATGACGCCCGCCAGCGCCCAGAGGGGATACCAGGTCTACCAGAAATTGCAGTGCTTCGCGTGCCACGGCGGCGGGGGGCGGGGAGACGGCGGTTCGGCGCCCACGCTCAGGGACGACTGGGGATTCCTCATAGCCCCGGCGGACCTGACCAGGCCGGCTTCGTTCAAAAACGGCGACCGCCCGGAGGATATCTACAGGACCCTGGTGACGGGCATGAACGGCTCCCCGATGCCTTCGTATGAAGCCTTCTTCGAGGGAAACGAGAGGGACCTCTGGGACCTCGTCAACTACATCCTGTCCCTCTCTCAGGAGCGGCGCCCCTGAGCGGGAAACCCGCGACTCTCCAAACAGGGCCAGGCGCCCGCCCCGCCTCATGCGTCCGAGGCTCGTCTGTATTGTGGCCCCCGTTCCGCACGATGCGTTTAACCAGTTATGGTGGGCGCCTGGCGCAGAAACTCGTCGCTTTGCATCTGCCGCAGCATGAAATCGGCGACATCGGCCCGGGAGACCTTCGGAAACGGGCCGGGTTTCAGGCGCGTTCCCGTCCTGTACGACCCCGTTTCGGGACCGTCCGTCAGCCTGACCGGGCGAACGATTACCCACTGCAGTCCGCTCTCCCTTACCGCTGCTTCCATCGCCTCCTTGTCCTTCATCCTCGGGGCGATTAAAATCCACAGGAGCCGCGCATAAAGCCCCCGCTTTCTCGTCTCTCCGGCGCCGAACGCGGACTGAACGACGAGACGTTTCACGCCGTGCCTCTTCATGGCGGAGATTATGTTCCCGGTCCCGTCGGCACAGATGGTCTTGGGAGAGCCCTTGCTTAAACCCAGTGCCGAGAGGACCGCGTCCCGGCCCTTCACCGCCGCCTCGACCTCGGCGGGATGGAGGACATCTCCCTGGACCACGGAGAGGTTGTCGTGCGCGATTCGGAGCCTGGCCGGATTCCGCACGAACGCGGTCACCGCGTGCCCCCTCTCGAGCCCCTGCCCTCGTCGTTGTCCACGCCGAGCGAGAAGCGCACCGCGCAATGAGCCTCCTCCTCGGTGAGACCGAAGTAATGTCCCACCTCGTGCATGAGGGTCCAGCGGACCTCCTGCACAAGCTCCTCCTCGCTCTGGGAGAACGCCTCGATGTTCTTCTGATAGAGGACCACTCTGGCGGGGAGGACGGGAGGCAGGTCGAAGAAGCCTCCCCGGTGGGGATGGGGAACGCCCTCGAAAAGCCCCAGAAGCCCCTCCCGCGGGACACCCGCACGCCGCGCTTCTTCCCGGGTGGGGTAATCGCTGACCTCCACGATGATGTTTTCGAAATGCCGCTTGAACTCTTCGGGGAGGCTCCGGAGGGCCTCCTCCACCAGGGCTTCGAACCTCTCCCTCGCCACTCGATATGCCATCGGGTACTCTCAAGGCCCCCTTTGTCTTATTGTATCATCCCGGGCCGGGGTGTTCCGGGGGCTTCTCCATAACGCCGGCATCGGGCTTTGCGCTTTCCCGCGGCCGTCCTTTCTTCTTCCCCGCGCCGGTTATCTGCTATTATTAAACGGTCCCGGCCGGGGGGTGCGCGGTCCCGTCCCTCGCAGTTGAGACCCGTGGAATGGATATTTCCTATTTTTTCGATACCGCCATAGGCTCCTACATTGTGCAGGCTTTCGTGCACTCGCTTGTGGCCGCGCTTCTGGTGGAAAGCTCCATCGGGGCGTGGGGGACGAGGAGCCCGGCCTGGCAGCTGAGGCTGCGCCTGGTGGCCATCCTGTTTCCGGTCTTCTCCTACCCGCTTTACCAGCTCCTGAACCCGGCGCGGGGCTCCCTTTCGTTCAGGCTGGGGGCGCTCCTGGACACCCGGCGGTGGCTGGACCTTGAGCCCTGGGGGCTTTTTCCCCTCGGCGTCCTCTTCGTCCTCCTTCTTTTGGGCACCGTCGCCCTCTTCGCCTTCCAGGAGCTTGTGCCCGTCCTGAGGGGCGCCCTCAAGACGGGCCGGGGCGGCGGGGAAGGGGAGGCGGGCGAGGAGGCCGGGGACGACGCCGGCCTGGAGGCGGCCCTGGCGGGTCTTCCCTTCCCGGCCCCGGAGATGGAAGTCATCGATGACGAGGACCTCGTGCTTTTCTCGTCCACGGGGAGAAAGCCCGCCGTCTTTGTATCCACCGGCCTCGTGGAGAGCCTCTCCAGGGAGGAGCTGCAGGCCGCCGTCGCCCATGAGACGGCCCACATAGCAAGGAGCAGGCGGCCCCTGCTTCTTGTGGCCTTCGTTTTCCGGGTCCTCATGTTCTTCAATCCCGTTGTGCTCCTGGAGTTCCGGAAAATGGTGGAGGACGAGGAGAAGGTCTGCGACGACGAGGCCGTCCGGATGACCGGGAACCCCGGCGCCCTGGCCTCCACGCTGGAGGCGTTCCTCCGGGAGGAGGAAACGCCCCTGTCCGAGGATGGCACAATCGGGGCCAACGTGAGCCACATGACGCACGCTGCGGTCCTCAGGGAACGGATTGCCCGCCTGCGGGGGGAGGAGGCGGCCGGCAATCCTCGCGGGGAAGGGAGTTGGGCGCAGGTGGTGCTCACGCTGGCGGCGGCGGGCGCCGTGTGCTACTTTATCGTTTAAGCGGAGGGTCGATGAAAAAGGCCGTGACAGGGTTTTTCGCCTTCCTCGTGCTGGTCGCCCTGGTCGTTGCGCTCCTGAGGCTCATGAACTGGCTGCCCGTGCTCCTGCACGAGGAGAGCCTGCGGCGGTACGAGAGCCTGGAGGCCGTGCGCACCTCGCTTCACCTGGAGGACCTTCACGTGCCTTCCTACTTCCCGGAGAGCTTCCGCTGGCCGCCCGCCCGCATCCTGGCCCAGGGCGAGCCCTTCGTGGCGGTGGCCATGGAGTTCGCCGAGGCGGACACCGGCAAGATAGGCCTGCTCCTCACCCAGGTGGCCGAGGGCGGGCATCCCCTGGATGTCGAGGCCATCAGGCTCCAGAGGGTGCGCGAGGAGGTCCCCTACGACCTCAAGGGCCGGAGGGCCACGCTCAGGGTGGGCGATTGCGCCTCCGGCGGCACCTGCAGCAGCCTTTCCTGGAAGGAGGGGGGCTACACCTTTCGGCTGGTCATGGCCGGACCCCCCTTCGAGCTCATCCGGATGGCCTCGAGCATGGTGGACTGAGCCCTTTCCTTCCATTGCCTCGAATTTACTGATTTTTTCCTTGTTCTCTCGGATTTTTTTCCCTCCGTTGTACGAACTTCTTCCGATATACATCGCCCCTCCGCATTGGTGAAAATGGAATCAGGGAAAGGAGGTGATGACGATGCTCCGGTACAAAGGAGGCCATAAGGTGAAGAAAGGCACGTACTGGGATTTCTCCAACGGCCGCTGGCAGGACCTGCGTGAGGACGGCATGCTTCCCGGCGGCGAGGATACCACGTACTACAGGGTCCCCACGGTCCTGCTGCTTCTGGTGGGGCCGATTGTGGGGCTTGCGTACGTGATTGTCCTTCCCTTCCTGGCCATCGCAACGGTGGCATCCCTGGCCGCTGCGCATGCGGTCAAGGGCTTGGCCGGCCTCGCGGGAAGGAGCTTCTCTTTCGACTGGAGGACCTCGGAGGCGTACCTTTCGGGCAGGAAGAAAAAGAAAAGGAAGAAGGAGTCGAAGAAGGATGAATAAACAGCGGGAAAAAACCCGGGACAGGGCTCCGGCCGAGGCGGGAGTGCTTACCGGAGGTCCTGTCCCCCAGCAAAGGGAAAGGAGGAAGCGATGAACACCCTGTTTGATTTCCTCACCCACGTCAAGGCGGTGGAGTATATCCTGGCCATCAGCGCAATAGCCGGGTTTATTCTCCTCTGGGAACTCCTCAAGCCGCGTCCGTTCCAGGGCCTGGCCCAGGCCACCCGGGAGGATGCGCAGTACATCAGGTCCACCGGGTACCGGGAGACCATGAGGAGCGTCGGACGGATGGTGTCCGCACCCTTCATCGGTCTTTTGTACGTGACCCTTCTGCCCCTGACCTTCGTCGCCGCCATCGCCATCGCGGTCGTCAACGGCCTGGGCAGGCTCCTGGGCGCGGGCTCGTCCTACGGGTGGAGCCCCGTGGAGGCGTACTTCACCGGCCGCAAGAAGAATGCCCGCGAGGGCAAGGGCGGACGGGAGAGCTAAGGAGGGTCCCATGGCGAAGATGACGGCTACAGTGTTTCTGGCGGCTGTTGTTCTCCTGCCCGCCTGGCTCGCCCGGGCCGGGCAGGGGGGACCTCCCCCCGGGGCCATCGTGCTGGACAGCCTGGTGGACAGGTATCAGGCGGTGCGGTTCGACCACCCCATGCACGTCATGTTGGCCGGCGAGTGCGCAAAGTGCCACCACACGCACCCCACGGCCGCATCCACCTGCAACGGCTGCCATGACGTTGCCCCGGAGCAGTTCAGGCAGACGGCCAAGGCGGCCTTCCTCCCCTGTGGAAGCTGCCACGGGAAGGCCGGGGGCGCGTCGGTGGAGGTCCCTTCCCTGAAGGTGGCCTACCACCGGGCTTGCTTCTCGTGTCACCGGGACATGGGCGTGCTGGGAGCCCCCGAGAACTGCGCCCTTACGTGCCACAACCGTACCCATCGGTAGAGGAGGCCGGAGGTGTTTCATGGGAAAAACACCAGATGAAAAGAAAAGGATGAAGAAAGACAAGGGAAAGGGCCGCTCCCGGGGCCTCAGCAGGCGGGCCTTCCTGGGCTCCATGGCCCTGGCCGGAGGAACGGCCGTTCTGGGACACCCGAAGAAGGCCGGGGGCTCGGAGAACTTCACCGGCTACCCCGGAAGCTACGGCATGCTCACCGACCTGAGCCTCTGCGTGGGCTGCCGGAGCTGCGAGAAGGCCTGCAACGAGGCCAACGACCTGCCGGAGCCCGAGACGCCCTTCACCGACTCGTCGGTGTTCGACGAGGAGAGGAGGACCACCCCCGGGGTCTATACCGTGGTCAACCGCTACGAGACGCCCGGGGGAAAGGTTGTTTACAGAAAGATACAGTGCAACCACTGCATGGAGCCGGCCTGCGCCTCGGCCTGCCCCATTCATGCGTACACCAAAACCCCGGAGGGTCCGGTCCACTACAACGAGGACCTCTGCTTCGGCTGCCGCTACTGCATGATCGCCTGCCCCTTCTACGTGCCCACATATGATTACGAGAGCGCCCTAGAGCCGAAGGTGGAAAAGTGCATAATGTGCCTGGGCCGGATAAGGGACGGGCTCAAGCCCGCCTGCGCGGCGGCCTGCCCCATGGGGGCGGTGACCTTCGGCAGGCGCGACGACCTTCTGAAGCTGGCCCGGCAGAGAATTCTCCGGAGCCCGGATACGTACGTCGACCACATATACGGAGAAAAAGAGGCCGGCGGCCTGAACTGGCTGTACCTGTCCCCCGTTCCCTTCGAACAGGTCGGATTTCCGAAGGACGTCCCGATGCAACCTCCCATTTCCTACGCCAAGGGGTTCCTCGCGGCCGTGCCCTCGGTCTTCGTGATATGGCCGGCCTTCTTCGGGATGCTGTATGCCGCCGTCCGCCACCGTGAGAACCACGAGACGGAGAAGGAAGGGGCCGGCAGCGAGGAGGTGAGAAAATGAACGGTGAGGCCGAATACGCCCTGAAGAAGACTGACTTTCGCTCCTGGTTCATGGGCAAGCTCCTCATGGGGATGTCCTGGCCGGAGTACATGCGCTCCCTGGTGACGCCGTTCAACGTCGTGGCCGGCGCTGTCCTGGCCGTGGGCCTCCCGGTCATCGCCGTGCGGTTCCTCTTCGGCCTGGAGAGCGTGACCCACGCATCGTACGAGTACCCGTGGGGGCTGCTGCTGGGATGGGGCCTCTTCGGAGGGGTGCCCCTCTCGGCCACGGGCTTCGTCATGGCCACCATGTATTACATTTTCGGGTTCAAGGCCTACAAGCCTCTGGTGCGGCTGGGGGTGCTGACGGGGTTCATGGGATACCTGTTCGCCGTCCTGTACCTCCTGGTGGACCTGGGAAGGCCGTGGCGCATCTACTATCCCATGGTGGTGCAGTTCGGCACCGCCTCGGTCCTTTTCCTGGTGGCCTGGCATGTCGCCACCTACCTGACCGTGCAGTTCCTTGAGTTCAGCACCACCATCCTTGAGTGGCTCAGGGCCAGGAGGGTCCGCCTCTGGGCGGTCAGGATTACCATAGCCATGACCATCGCGGGCATCATCCTCTCCACGCTGCACCAGTCGGCTCTGGGGGCGATGTTCCTGCTTGCGCCGGGCAAGCTGCACCCGCTGTGGTACAGCTCCTACATCCCGCAACTGTTCCTGATATCCAGTGTCTACGCCGCCCTCGCGATGGTCATCGCGGTCAGCACCCTGGTGGCCAGGTATCTGAGGGGTGCGACGGACGAGACCTACCGGGGCAACCTGGACAGGCTGACCCTGGGGCTCGGCAAGGGCGCCGTCGCGGCCATGTATGTCTACTTCGCCATGAAGCTGGTGGCCGTGGCCCATGCGGACCTCTGGGGCGCGCTTTTGACGCCGTACGGCTACTGGTATCTCCTGGAGATACTGGGGTTCGTCCTCGCACCGGCCCTGGTGCTGACCTACGGCGTAAAGGCCGCAAGCGCCCTGGCGGTGCGGTTCGGGGCCTTCTGGGCCGTCATGGGCATCCTCGTCAACCGGCTGAATGTCTCCATCGTTGCCTTCAACTGGAACCTGCCCCACCATATCGAGCACATCGTGCCCCCCTGGACGGAGGTCGCCATCGTGGGTGCGCTGCTGACGCTGCACATACTGATATTCCGCTGGATAGTCAACCGGATGCCCGTCGTCCGGGAAGAGCCGGAGTACAAGGAGGCCCACTGAATGCCGCTCCTCCGGAGGATAGGACACGCGAAGCTTCTCCGGGGGAGGCCTGCTGGCTCCACGAGAAAGCCCCCCGGGGCCTCGCCGAGGCCCCGGGGGTTATTCCGGGGAAGGTGACCATGGGGCCATTCGCATGGATAGGGTTTTTTCTTTTCTTAGAGGGGGCCCTTCTGGGGTTTCTCGCCCCGGAGGCCCGGGCAGCCGACCTCTCCAGGGAAGTCACGGGCTGCCTCCAGTGCCACGGGAAACGGGGCATAGTCATGACCTTCGGCGACGGCGGGAGGCGCGAGGCCCACGTCAGCGCCGAGGATTTCCGGAAATCGGTGCACCGCGAGCTGGGCTGCAGCGGCTGCCACGAGGGTTTCGGGCCGGGCGTGCACCCTCGCAGGAGCTTCAGGAGCGAGCGGCTCTTCAGGACGCGGACGCTCCGCGTCTGCCGGCGGTGCCATCCCGCAGAAGAGCTGCGGAAGAGTCCCGCCCACGCTCTCCTCATCGCCCGGGAAAAGGAGGCGGGCGAGCCGGTCCTCTGCTCCGACTGCCACGGGGCCCATGGCATCACGGTGGTGGCCCAGGGGAGGAAATTCGAAAGCGAGGAGCAGTACTGCATGGGCTGCCACGACAAGGACATGTCCCTGGCCGTGGGCGCCCAGACGGTCTCCCTCGAGGTGAGCCTTGAGGACATCCACGGCTCCGTGCACGGCAACCTCTCGTGCTCGGACTGCCATTTCGGCTTCTCGGCCGAAAGCCACCCGGAGCGAAGCTTCACCTCCGGGAGGGATTTCACCATAGCGAACTCCGAGACCTGCCGGAGGTGCCACTTCGACAAATACGCGAAGACCCTGAAGAGCATACATTACGTCACTCTCTGCGAAGGGAAGCTGGGGTCCCCGGTGTGCGTGGACTGCCACGGCTCCCACGCGGTGCGGCATGCGGCACGGGACAGGGTGTCCAGCGCCTGGAAATGCCGGGGCTGCCACCCGAAGACCTTTAAGACCTATGCCCGGAGCGTGCACGGCGCGGCGCTTTTCAACGAGCAGAACACCGACGTGCCGGTCTGCATGGACTGCCACCAGATACACAGCGTCAACAAGCCCGAGCACGAGAAGGTCCCCGACATGTGCAGCAACTGCCACGCCGACCCCGCGGTGGTGAAGAAATACGGCCTTTCCACGGAGGTCCTGAAGACCTATCTCTCGGACTTCCACGGGGTCACGCTGTCCTTTTACAGGGAGCAGAAGGGGCCCTCGCGGCCGGTGGCCGTCTGCACCGACTGCCATGGCTACCACGACATAACCAGCACCACGGGGCCGGACGCCAATGTCCTGAAGGAGCGGCTGGTGAAAAGCTGCCGGCAGTGCCACTCCGGAGCGACCAGCGATTTCCCCGATGCCTGGCTCTCGCATTACGTGCCGAGCCTCTCCCATGCGCCCGGGGTCTATCTCGTGAACCTGGCCTTCAAGATATTCCTTCCCGTCCTGGTGGTCGGCCTTGTCTTGCAGATACTGCTTCACCTGTGGCGGGTGGTCTCGAACCGATAAGGAGGTGCCCATGCAGACCAGGGGAGACAAGGTGCGGAGGTTCAGCCCCTACCGGGTGGGCGAGCACTGGGTGCACATGGTGGCCATCATCGTGCTCGTGGTGACAGGGCTTGCGCAGAGGTTTTACTACGTGGAGGCCTCGCGGTGGGTCGTCGAATCCCTGGGAGGCATAGATTACGTGAGGCTCATCCACAGGTACGTGGGGGCCTCCTACGCCGCCCTGATGGCGGTGCATGTGCTGGCGGCAGCCCTGGGGCTTTCGCTCTTCAGGTGGGAGCCCACCATGCTCATCAGCAGGAAGGACTTCCGCGACGCGGTGCAGAACATAAAATATTATGTGGGCGCCGAGGACAGGCCCGCCCGCTGCGGGCGCTACACCTACCAGCAGAAGCTGGAGTACTGGGGTATCGTCACCATGGCGGTGGTCATGATAGCGACGGGATTTGTGCTCTGGTTCCCCATCCAGGCAACCCACTATCTGCCCGGAGAGGGCATACCCGTGGCCAAGGCCCTGCACAGCAACGCGGCCATGCTCATTTTCATCCTCGTTGCGGTCTGGCACGGATACAACTCCATTTTCAGCCCCGACGTCTTCCCCCTGGACAAGAGCATCTTTACGGGCTACATTTCAAGGGAGCGCATGCGGCGGGAGCATCCCCTGGAGCTCGACGCCCTTCAAGGGCGGGAGGAGGACGTCCCGGCCGGGGAAGGGGAGGGGTTCGTATAATCCTCTCAAGCGGGAATTTATAGATTTTATAAACACATAGGTTTATAATAAAAGTATCCAGGAGGTGCAGGCCGGCGGCCGATCAGGGCCGGCGGCCATGGGATGCAGAAGAGGATACTTTTTTTCATCCTTGTCAGCTTGGCCGTCATACAGGTGAGCCTCGGGGTCATAAGCCACCTCATAGCGAACAATATCATCCACTCCTTCATGCAAAGCCGCCTCATGCTGACCACCATCCTGGGCAAGGACGTGGAGTACGTCCTGGAGCGCAACCTCACGAGGCTTCAGGACATTTCCCTGAGCGGGAGCGTCGACCTGGACGACGGCGACTGGGCGCCCGAGAGAAGGGCCCTCAGGCGCGCCTACGAGTACTCCATCTTCACCGACGGCGTGTTCCTCCTGGACCTGCAGGGAAACATCGTCCTGTCCTACCCCCACAGGTTCGCTTCCGGCACCAACCTTCTGAGCATCCCGTACGTCAACAGGGCCATGGCGGAGCAGAGGCCGCTCATATCCGACGTCTACACCCTCCAGACCACGGGCAAGAAGGTCATTTTCGGCCTGGTCCCCCTCAAGGACCACTCCGGCAGTCTCATCGGGCTGGCCGGCGGGGAGATAAACCCCGCAAGCTACATGTTTACCCGTATCATCGGCTCCACGCCCTCCACCGAGGGCACCTGCATCGAGCTCATAGACAGCCACGGCATGATCATCTCGAGCAACGACCCCACGCGCATACTGACCGGCGTGGACCATAACCTCTACCTGAGAAACCTCATCGAGAAAGGCGCCTCCACGGTGACCCGCTGCCACCGCTGCCACGAGGGAGCCCAGGGCCAAAGCGAGGGGCGCACCGAGGACGTCCTTGCCTTCGCCTCGCTGGGGCTGGCCCCCTGGGGCATATCGGTCAGGGAGCCCCAGTCGGTGGTCTACGCCAACCTGAGCAGGCTTCACAGGATACTGGGAATCCTGAGCGTGGTCTATCTGTTTACGGGCGTGCTCCTGGCGGTGGGCCTGAGCCGGAGCATCGTGCGGCCGGTCCAGGCGCTGACCGGGGCGGCCCGCAGGATAGGACGGGGCAACCTGGATGAGCCGGTTGAGGTGAGAAGCGATGACGAGATAGGCGCCCTGGCCGGCAGCGTGGAGCGCATGCGGCTCCGGCTGAAGGACTCCCTGGACAGGCTCCGGCAACACAGCGACGAGCTGGAAAGGCGCGTGGAGGAGCGCACCCGGGAGCTCATGAAGAGGAGGAAGCAGCTCGCCAGCCTCCTCAGGCAGTCCATGGTGACACAGGAGGAGGAGAGGAAGCGCATCGCCCGGGAGCTGCACGACGAGACCAGCCAGACGGTCACCGCCCTGGGGATGTCTCTGGAGATGGCCCTGCTGTCCCTGGAGGAAGGCAAGCTCACCCCGGATATGCTCCGCCACCAGATTACCCGGGTGGAGCAGCTCCTGGACGGCATCAAGCGCGTGATAAAGGACCTGAGGCCGCCGGTGCTGGACGACCTGGGGCTTGAGTCCGCCATCCGCTGGATGCTGGACAGGAGCCTCGGGACAAAGGGCATTCCCTATACCTTGCGCTCCTCCGGCGACTTTGCCGAAAGCGGGGCCTTCGACATGGACGAGAGGAGCCAGCTCATGGTCTTCCGCATCGTGCAGGAGGCCATCATCAACATAGACAGGCACGCCGGGGCCACCCGGGTGGAGGTCGACCTTTTCAGGGAGGACGCCGACCTGGTCATCAACGTCGAGGACGACGGGGTGGGCTTTGACGAGGAGCTCGTCTACAGGTCCGGCGGTTCGGAGGGCTACGGCCTTCTGGGCATGAAGGAGCGGGTGCTGCTTCTGGGAGGCAGGATGTGCCTGCGCTCCCGGTACCTCGAGGGAGGGCGGGGCACGCGCATACGGGTGAACATTCCGCTGGAGTTTCTGCGGGGAGGCAATGGACAGACGGACCCGGATAGTCATCGTTGACGACCATGCCATGGTGCGGGAGGGCATCGCCCTCATCCTGAGCATGTACGAGGACGTGGAGGTCGTGGGCGAGGCCGCCGACGGCAAGGAGGCCATCGAGAAGGTCAACGAGCTTTTCCCCGACGTGGTGGTCATGGACATCGCCATGCCCGGCATCGGGGGCCTGGAGGCCACGGCCGAGATACTCAAGAAGCACCCCGGGGTGCGGGTGCTGGTCCTGAGCCAGTACGACGACAAGGAGTACGTCTCGCGGTTCCTCAAGGCCGGCGTTTCGGGGTACATCCTGAAGAAGGCCGTGGGCGGGGAGCTCATCAACGCCATCCGCGGGGTCAGGGACGGCGGGTTCTATCTTTCGCCTTCCATCGCCTCCGCGGTGGTGGACGGCTACCTGGGCAAGGGGCCTCCGAAGGTGGAAGACCCCCTGGAGAAGATAACCCTGAGGGAGCGGGAGATCATCAAGCTCATCGCCGAGGGGAAGAGCTACAAGGAGATAGCGAGCTTCCTGGACATCAGCGTGAAGACCGTGGTCACCCATCACACGCACATCGCCGAGAAGTTGAACACCCACTCGCGCGCCGAGCTCATCAAGTTCGCCATCCAGAAGGGCATCATAAGGCTGGACTCGCCCGACAATTGAGGCCCCTCGGGCACTGCGCGGACCGGCCTCTCACACCCGCCGCTCGGACACCCGAACCCGTCCCGCCTCGGCTCTTCACAAAGAGCGAACCTTGTACTATCATGGGAGGAGCGATGAAGCGGACGCGCAAGGCGAAAGCGGGCATCACCCGGCGGGATTTCCTGAACGCGGTCCTCCTGGGCACGGGGGCCTCGCTTCTGCGCCTGCCGGCCCCGGGGAGGCTCCTGGCGGCCGTGCTTCCCCGGACGGGGTGTGGGGGCCTCGGGGATTATGCCACCTCTCACGGCAACACGCGGCAGGTGATGCAGGTGCTGGAGGCCATCACCAAGGGTGCGGCCCCTTCCTCCTCCGCCGACCTGGTGGACACCGGCGAGGCCTTCGACCTCGTGATTGCCGGCGGAGGGCTCTCGGGACTTTCCGCCGCCCATGAGTTCAAGAAAAAGGCGCCCCGGGGGGCGCGGTGCCTCATCCTGGAGAACCACCCCATCTTCGGAGGGGTGGCCAAGCGCAACGAGTTCGTCGTAAACGGCGTGCGCCTCATTGCCCCCCAGGGGTCGAACTCCTTTGGCGTCCTTACGCCGGGAATCCCCGGCTACGAGATATACGACGAGCTAGGCGTCCCGCGGCACTTCACGTACCAGGACCTGCAGGTGCGGGGAAAGGACCTGGATTTCGACAGGACCAACTTCGGCTACAGGATATGGTTTACCTCGAAGAGCATCGGGTATTTCTTCGGCGGCCAGGGCCGGGGGACCGGGCACTGGGTGGGCGGCATCTGGGAGAACGCCTTCAAGGGCACTCCCTATCCCGAGGCGGTCCGCCGGGACTTCCTCAGGTGGAGAAACTCCAAGGAGCGCTTCTACACGGGAGAGCACTACGAGCGGTGGCTCGACGGCATGACCTATGAGCAGTACCTGCAAAAGGTCATGGGCCTTTCCCCGGAGGTTCCCCGCTTCGCCCATCCCATACTGGCCAGCACCGTGGGGCTGGGGTGCGACGTCATATCGGCATACGCCGCCCACCAGGTTTACATGCCCGGTTTCCCCAATTTCAGGGGGCACAGGAGCCTCAAGACGAACCACTGGGACTCCTTCCCCGGGGGCAACGACGGGTTCTCCCGTTTCTTCATCAAGGCCCTCATCCCCGAGGCCATCGAAGGGAAGAAAAAGTTTGAGGACATACAGAACCGCCCCGTGCGCTGGGCGGCCCTTGACAAGCCGGACAACCGCGTGCGCTTCCGGGCCGGGGCCTCGGTGCTCCGCGTGCAGCACGAGGGGGACCCGGCGAAGTCCGAGCATGTCCTGGTCACCTATCTCAGGGACGGGAAGGCCTTCCGCCTGAAGGCCGGGGCGGTGGTGGCGGCCACGGGAAGCTACAGCGCCAGGAGGATAGTGCAGGGGCTTCCCGCGGGGCATCGGGACGCCTTCGCGCAGATGACCTTCGCCCCCATGCTCATCGTCAACGTGGCGCTGACCAACTGGCGATTTCTCTACCACTTGGGCTACACCGCCTGCCGCTGGTTCGAGGGGTTCGGCTTCTCCTGCAATATCAGGCGGCCCATGGTGGTGGGCGAGTACAGTCCCCCGCTTCACCCCGACAAGCCCATCGTGCTCACCTTCTATGTTTCCTTCCAGCGGCCCGGGCTCCCCGTCGCGGAGCAGGTGGAGCGGGGAAGAAAGGAGCTCCTGGAGACGAGCTACGCCCGGTACGAGGAGCGCATCCTCTCGCACCTCAGCCGGCTCTTCGGCCCCGCGGGGTTCAACCCGGAGACCGACGTTGCCGGCATCATCCTGAACCGCTGGCTCTATGGGTACGTAGTCCCTCAGCCGGGTTTCTACTTCGGGACGGGGGACCGTCCCGCGCCCCCGGAGGTCATCCGGGAGCCCTTCGGGCGCATCTCCTTCGGCCACGCCGATTTGAACGGCCACCAGCACTGGGTGGCCGCCACGCAGGAGGGGCGGCGCGCCGCGGACCAGGCGCTGAGCGTCCTCTGACGCGTGCTCCGGGGAGTTTGGGCTTACGGGCGTTCGCCTTGGGGAGGCGGACTGTCGGGCTCGGCGACCGGGCAGCTCAGCTTCATGAAAATAAGGGGAATGGTGATGGCCAGCAGGACCACTCCCTGTCCCATGATGAGCCTGGTCACCCCGGCCACGGTGATGAGATAAAACGACGTAAACAGCGTGCCCACGATGCTCCCGAAGGTAGAAAGGGCGTAGAGGGTTCCCACGGTGCTGCCCGAGGTGTGGAGGCTGCAGAGCATGAGCTTGGCCGTATAGGGGCTCACCATGCCCAGGAGCACGGCGGGGGGGAAGAACAGGATGAGGGAGGCCAGAAGGGGGCTCAGCCGGATGCCCAGGTCCTTCACGAATATCCAGTCCGCAACGGCCGTCCCGTACAGGGGGAAGGCCAGGAACATGCCTGCCGGAACGAGGATGATGACCCCCAGCTTCTTCGTCGAGGGCCGGACGTCGGCCACCTTGCCTCCGAGATAGTACCCGCAGGACAGCCCGCCCAGAAAGACGCTTATCAGGCTCCCCCAGACGAACACCGAGCTTCCGAAGTCCGGCGCGAGCACCCGGCTTCCCAGTATCTCGTAGGACATGACCAGCGCCCCGCAGACGAAGACCACGAATTTTATCACCGTGCTTTTCTCCCGCCCTTATTTTCCTCCACTCCCATGTATCTGTAAAGGTTCACCGGGGCGAAGTCGTCGGTGAGAAGCGGAGTGTCCGGCGGCATCTTGAAAAACGTGTAATATCCGTAGTAGTCGTTGAGGGAGGGCAGGTCGAAGTCGAAGCTCTTCTCCCCCTCAAGCTGGCGGGCCCTCGCCCGTATGTCCTCGGCTTTCTTCTTCCTGCCGTAGGCCGGGGCGATAAAAATGTTGTTTTCCGAATGCAGGGCCTTATAAATGTAAAGGTGGGGGAAGACCTCGACGTAGGTCTTTATCATGGCGTAGAAGTACTTGTTCCTCCGCTCCGAGACGATGTTGGAGGCCACCACCCCGTCGTCGGCCAGGATGCGCCTGACCTCCTTGAGAAATTCCACCGTGGTCAGGTGGAAGGGGATGTAGTCCGTCTGGTAGGCGTCGAGGAAGACCATGTCGTACTTTTCCCGGGAGCGCTTGATGAAGCGGCGGCCGTCCATTATGTGCACCTTCATCCGCTCGTCCTCGCGGAAGGAAAAATACTTCTTGGCTATCTTGAAAATCTCCGGGTCTATCTCCACGACGTCCACCTTCGCCTGGGGATAGTACCGGTGAAACCAGCGGGGCATGGACCCCGCACCGAGCCCGACAAAGAGGACCTTCTTGGGGGTCCTGTCGAGGAAGGCAAGGGCGATGAAGGACAGGCGGGTGTACTCAAAGAGCAGGGCGTCGGGGTGTTTGAGGGACGTGCCTCCCTGCATGTAATCACGTTTGGAGTTATAGATGTACCGCTCCTGTTTCTGGAGGTCATCGGCAACGACAAGGTATTGGTAGAGGCTGTTCTTCGTATAAAGGACGCGCTCCTCTGCCCTGTCGCCTTTCCGGGCAGCGTGCGCCTCGGAGGTCGGGAGGGCCGGAGCCAGGAGCGGGATGGCAAGGAGCAAGGCGAAGAATGCGCCCTTCAAGGCACGTCGGCCGCGATTGGTAAGCACGCCTGAACCCTCCATCTAAAATTATTATAAATCGAAGGCTTGTGCGAGGGCAACATCCAGGTGCCTCCGGTGCTCTCTCGTTTCATGGGCAAAGCCCAAAGTGCTTGAATAGATGGATGATTATCTTGGTCAGAGGGGGGCTTCGGTGCGGTGTCTGCCGGGTGAGGGATGCCGGCGCCCTTCCGCACGGGGCACAGGGTCTTCGTCCCGCCTTCTTGATTTCGGGCATGACGGGTTCTTATAGTACGCGGTAACGGCGCTGGAGGTGCCGGGCATTAACCGGGAAGGGCGGGGAATTCCGGGGGCGACGGTTCACGCCCCCGGGGATAGGACATGGCGGAGGCTTTGCGGATAGGGGACTTCGAGCTTCGCTGGCTTGAGGGCGGGGTGTTCGAGCTTGACGGCGGAACCATGTTCGGCGTGGTGCCCAAGGTGCTCTGGGCGAAGAAACTCCCGCCCGTGGAGGACAACTACATCCGGCTTCCGAACGCGCCGGTCCTCGTCAAGACCCCCTCGGCCCTCGTCCTGGTGGACACGGGGCTTGGCAACAAGCTCACGGAGAAACAGAAGAGGATATACCGGGTGACAAAGGAATGGGACGTCCCCGGGTCGCTCGCGGCCCTGGGGCTTGCCCCCGGGGACGTCACCCACGTCGTCCTCACCCACCTGGATTTCGACCATGCCGGCGGGGTCGTGCTCAAGAGGGACGGCAGGCGGGAGCTCGCCTTTCCCCGTGCCCGGCACATCGTGCAGCGGGCCGAATGGGAAGACGCCGCGAGCCCGAACAGGCGCGCTGCCGGCTCCTACTGGGCCGCGAACTTCGAGGGCCTCGTGCAGGGCGTCAACCTCCGTCTCGTCGACGGCGAGCACACCGTTTGCGAGGGCGTCACGGTGCACCCTACGGGCGGGCACACCCGGGGGCATCAGGTCGTAAGGGTGGCCTCCGGAGGACAGACGGCTCTTCACCTGGCCGACCTCCTTCCCACCCACCTGCACTTCAATCCCCTCTGGGTGATGGCCTATGACAACTTCCCCCTGGATGCCATCGCCCGGAAGGAGGAGCTGGAGAGAAAGGGCGTGGAGGAAGGCGCCTGGTTTACCTTCTACCACGACCCTTTCCTTGCCGCCTGCACCTTCGACGAGAAGGGAAACGCCGTGAGGAAAATCGAGATGGACCGAACGTAGTTTCCCTTTCAACGGTTTCGGGCCGTCCCGTTCTTTTTTCTTCTTTTCCCGTTGACGGGTAGGGGAAAATGCTCTACCATCCTAATCAAGCGTTACCTTCGAAAAGCGGCTTTTCGCAGATATCAAAGAGGAACGGAGAAAATGGAGCCTGCAAGGACGGAAGAACGGGACGTGCCGAAAGGGCGGAGGCGGTTTCTCAAGTGGACCCTCGGAGCCCTGGGGGCCCTGAACGGCCTTCTCCTGGGGGTCCCTTTCGTCAAGAACCTTTTTACCTCTCCGCCCGCCGAGAAGAACCCCTTCGAGAAGGTGACCGACCTTCAAAACCTGCCCGTGGGCCAGCCAATGGACCTGCACTTCGACGTGCGGGAGAAGAAAGCGTACTACCATGAGGTGGTCGAGCACAGGGTGTGGGTGATAAAGCATCCCGAGGGCGTGACCACGTTCTCGCCCATCTGTCCCCACATGGGGTGCTACTACAAGTGGGACCCCAAGACCGGACACTTCGAGTGCCCCTGCCACGGCAGCGTTTATGCCAAGGACGGCCGCGTGCTGGCCGGCCCGGCGCCGCGACCCCTGGACACCATGCCCCACAAGGTCGAGAATCATACTCTCCTGGTCGAGTGGGTCCGCTACAAGGTAGGCATTTCGAAGAAGGTGCCCGTATAGGAATTATGCGGACGTCGATAAAGAATTGGCTGGCTCAGAGATGGCCTTTCTCGAGCGTGGCCCACATTGTTCTGGACGAGGAGATACCCGGCGGCGCCAGTTTCTCTTACAGCTTCGGCAGCGCGGTCCTGGTCCTCTTTTCGCTTCAGGCCCTTACGGGGGTCATGCAGCTTTTCTACTACGTTCCCACGGAGCACGAGGCATACAACAGCCTCACCTACCTCAGGCGAGAGGTGCCCTTCGGCTGGCTCATCCACGGCCTGCACTACTGGGGAGCCCAGCTCATCATCATGGTGGTCGGCCTGCACATGGCCAGGGCCTTTCTCTGGGGGGCGTACAAGAGGCCGCGAGAGCTTACCTGGCTTTTCGGCGTAGCGCTGTTCCTTACGCTCATGGCCCTCAGTTTTACCGGTGCTCCCCTGCACTGGGACCAGGCGGGCTACTGGGCGGGCCAGGTGGGCACGAACATCGCCGGCGTGGTGCCGGTGGTGGGCAATTACCTCAGGGTTTTTCTCCGGGGAGGGGAGACCATGGGGCAGCTCGCCCTGAGCCGCCTCTTCGGCCTGCACGTGGCCGTGTTTCCCCTTCTGCTCACGCTCCTTTTCGGCTTTCACATCGTGGCCATGCGCCGCGGGGGGAGCGTGGGGCCCTGGAAGGAAGAGAAAAGAAGGACCACCGGCCCGTTCTGGCCGGACCAGGCCTTGAAGGACGCGCTTTTCGCTTCCTTCATATTCTTTATTCTGATTGCTCTCGTGGTATTCCTCCCTCCGGACTACAGCGGCCCCGCCGACAGGCTGGACACCTCCTACGTGCCCAAGCCGGAATGGAACTTTCTCTTTCTCTACGAGGCCCTGAAGTACTTCCAGGGCCCCTGGGAGCCTGTGGGCGCGGTGGCCGTGCCCGGGGCCCTGGTGGCCATTCTCGTCCTGTTGCCCTTCGTCGACCGCAGCCCCGAGAAAAACCCTTTCAGGCGGCCGGTGGCCATATCGTTTGCCATTATCGTCGGGGCCGTCATCCTGGCCCTGAGCATAAAGGGTTACCTGAGCAAGGGGTACGGCAGGGCGCCAGCGGGAGGGCAGACACAGGCCCGGCAGGGCGGCGGCGACCCCGTGGGAGAGCACCTCGCGGGCCTGCTCCTTGCCGGCCTGGGCGAGGCCGCCCAGGCGCCTGCGGGGGGAGACCCCAAGCTGCCGGCGCCCGAGGGTAATGTAAATCCGAGGGCGGTGGGCAAGGCCGTGACCCTCACGGGAGACCCGGAACGGGGCAAGAGCCTCTTCGCAGAGATATGCGCAGCCTGCCATGGCGCGGAGGGAAAGCACGGACATCCAGACCCGGGCTCCAGCATGGGGCATGTCCCTGACCTCAACCCCATTGCCCGCAGCCTGTACAGCAGCGACCCCGCCGAGTTCGCCAGGAACGTGGACCGTTTCGTCGAGCACGGCTCCGTCCCCAAGGGGCCGAACCCCGAGATATCCATGCCCTCGTTCAGCGAGACCCTCAAAGCCCGGCAGATAGCCGACGTCATCGCCTACGTCATGAAGCTAAACGGCGTCACCGCGGCCGGGCCACCCGTAGCCAAGGCCCAGGCCGAGGCCTCGTCCAAGGAGCAACCGAAAGCCCAGGCCAAAACTTCGCCCAAAGAGGAAAGATCGAGGCCCAAGGCGCCGGAAAAGACGGAGGCCGCGCCCGCACCGGCAGAAGAGGGTCCTCCCCTGCCCAGCCCCAAGGGGAAGGCCAACCCCCGGGAGGTGGGCCCGGCCGCCTACGTCGTGGGAAGCGCCGGGCACGGAGGGGTTCTCTTCAAGGAGCAGTGCCAGCGCTGCCACGGCCCCGAGGGGACGAAGGGAGCGTTCAACCCCGGCTCGCAAAGCGGCCACGTGCCGACTCTCAATCCCATCGACCGGGCCTTGTACAGCGACGACCCGCTGACCTTCGCCAAGAACATCGACAGGTTCATCCAGCACGGCTCGGTCCCCCCGGGTCCGGGCCCTGCCCTGCACATGCCTAATTTCGGGGACAGCAAGTCCCTGACCCAGCAGGAGATAGCAAACATCATAACCTACGTTTTGAAGCTCAACGGGGTGGACAGGGGCAAGCTCATAGACCCGGGGGTCTCCCCCCGCACGTTCTTCGCGGTGGTGGCGGCGCTCTATGCCCTCATGCTCCTCGGCCTGGGTGGCCTCTGGAGCAAGAGGCGGCTGGCGGGAAGCCCCGGGGGAAAGACGGAGGAGGGGTCCTGAGATGAAGGGGGACACCATCTACTGGCCGCTGGCGGTTTATCTGGGGCTTGTCGTGGTCACGGTGGCCGTGATGCTCGTCGTGTCGTACCTTCTGGGGCAGCGGCGGGCGGAGAGGGCCACCGAGGAGCCCTACGAGTCGGGCATGGCCCCCATAGGGACCAGCAGGCTCCGCTTCGACATCCAGTACTATCTGGTGGCCATGTTCTTCGTCGTCTTCGACCTGGAGTCGGTCTTCATCTTTTCGTGGTCCGTGGCCGTGCGGGAGGCGGGCTGGGCCGGCTACATCGAGATGGTGATATTCATAGCGGTCCTTCTGGCCGCGCTGGCGTACCTCTGGCGGGTGGGGGCGCTGGACTGGCCGCGCCCGCAGGTCACGGGGAGGCAGGATGAAGGAAGAGCGTGAATACGGCTCCTGGAAGATAAGCCGGCCCTGGCAGCCCCGGGCGTCCCTTGCGGAGGCGGTAAGCCGGAGCATCCTTCTGGCCAGGCTCAAGGACCTCATCGCCTGGGGCCGGAGCAATTCCCTGTGGCCCTTCAACTTCGGCCTCTCCTGCTGCTATGTGGAAATGGCCACCAGCATCACCAGCGTGTACGACATCGCGCGCTTCGGGGCCGAGGTCATCCGGGGAACCCCGAGGGAGGCCGACGTGATGGTAGTGGCGGGCACGGTCTTCAAGAAGGTGGCCCCCGTCATCAAGAGGCTCCATGAGGAGATGATGGAGCCCCGCTGGGTCATCTCCATGGGCTCCTGTGCGAACTCCGGGGGCATGTACGACATCTACAGCGTGGTGCAGGGGGTGGACCAGTTCCTTCCCGTGGACGTCTATGTGCCGGGCTGCCCGCCCAGCCCGGTGGCCTTCATGGAGGGGCTTCTCCTGCTTCAGAAGCTCGTGCGAAAGGAGGGCAGGCCCCTCACCTGGGCCCTGGGCTCCCAAGGGGTGCACAGGCCCGAGATGCCCTCCATGCGGGACCTCAAGAGGGCGGAGCGGCGGAAGACCGGCAGGCTCCGCCCGCCGGAGCACGTGTAGCGAGCGCCTGAACGCATGGGACAGGAAAGAGCGCAGGCAGTCAAAGAGGAGAAAAGGGTCGTCCGGGAGCTCACGGCGTCCTTCGGGCCGGAGGCCATAACGGCCGAGCAGGCCGCCGACGGCGTGCCCACCGTCTGGGTGTCCCGGCACAAGGCGCTCGACGTCCTGCGCTTCCTCAAGAGCGAGGCAAAGGAGCCCTATCGGATGCTCTACGACATAACGGCGGTGGACGAGCGGGTGCGCTCGGAGGCGCACGGCCTCCCCCGGGATGATTTCACCGTTCTTTACCACCTCCTGTCCCTGGAGAGGAACGAGGACATCAGGGTAAAGGTGCCCCTCGGCGAGGACCGCCTCTCCGTCGGGACCGCCGTCGGCCTCTGGCCCAACGCCGACTGGTACGAGCGCGAAGTGTGGGACATGTTCGGCATATCCTTCGACGGCCACCCCGATTTGAGGCGCATCCTCATGCCGGCGGGGTGGAAGGGCCATCCCCTCAGGAAGGACCACCCCGCCCGCGCCACCGAGATGGAGCCCTACGAGCTTCCGGAGGAGAAGGAGGCCATGGAGTTCCGGAAGCTTGAGTTCCGGCCCGAGGACTGGGGGCTCAGGAGGAGGCGGGAGGACACGGAGTATCTTTTCCTGAACCTCGGTCCCCAGCACCCCGGCACCCACGGCCTCCTGCGCATCATTCTGGAGCTTGACGGGGAGTTCATCGTCAACGCCGTGCCGGATATCGGATTTCACCACCGGGGGGCCGAGAAGATGGGGGAGAGGCAGTCCTGGCATACCTACATCCCCTATACCGACCGCATCGACTACCTGGGCGGCGTGCTCAACAACCTGCCCTACGTCCTTGCCGTGGAGAAGCTCGCCGGTATCGAGGTGCCCGAGAGGGCCAAGGTCATCCGCGTCCTCGTCTCGGAGCTTTTCCGCCTGGCAAGCCACCTGGTCTGGTACGGCACCTTCGCCCAGGACCTGGGGGCCATGTCCCCGGTCTTTTATACCTTCAACGACAGGGAGGTCATCTTCCGTATCGTCGAGGCGGTCACCGGGGGGCGGATGCATCCGGGCTGGTTCCGCATCGGCGGGGTCGCCGAGGACCTTCCCCGGGGGTGGGAGAAGCTGGTCAGGGACCTTATCCGCTACCTGCCCCGGCGGCTCAGGGAGTACGACCGCATCGTCATGCAGAACAGCATCCTGAAGGCCCGTACCAAGGGCATCGGCCGCTATGCCGCCGAGGAGGCGGTCCAGTGGGGCGTGACGGGTCCGGGCCTCCGGGCGACGGGCGTGGAGTGGGACTTCAGGAAGAAGAGGCCGTACTCCGGCTACGACTGGTTCGAGTTCGATATCCCCACGGCCGAGGGAGGGGACAGTTACGACCGCGCCGTGGTCCGGGTGCAGGAGATGCGCCAGAGCCTGAGAATCGTGCAGCAGTGCCTCATGAACATGCCCTCCGGCCCGTACAAGGCGGAGCATCCCGCCTCGACGCCGCCCCTCAAGGAAAAGACCATGGTTCATATCGAGACCCTCATCGACCACTTTCTGAACGTCAGCTGGGGGCCCGTGGTGCCGGCGGGGGAGGCCTTCCAGGCGGTCGAGGCCAGCAAGGGCTCCAACGGCTACTACCTCATAAGCGACGGAGACACCATGCCGTACCGGGTGCACATCCGCACCCCGTCCTTTGCCCATATGCAGATGGTCCCGGCGATAAGCCGGGGGCTCATGATACAGGACCTCCTGGCCATCCTGGGAAGCGTGGACTTCATCCTGGCCGACATAGACAAATGAACCGTCGTTTGCGGGAGAAGACGGGATGCTCACGGAAGAAGAAAAGGAAGAGATAAGAAAGAGCCTCAAGGACGTCGTGCACAAGAGAGAGGCCGTCTCCGACGCCCTGAAGGTCGTCCAGAGACACCGGGGCTGGATCTCCGGCGAGCTCCCCGAGGTGGCCGAGATGTTGGGGATGTCGCCCGCCGAGGTGGACAGCATCGCCACCTTCTACAGCCTCATCTTCAGAAGGCCGGTGGGCAAGCACGTCATTCTGCTGTGCGACTCCTTCTGCTGCTGGATAATGGGCTACAGGGAGGTTTTCGAGCACCTGAGCACGCGGCTGGGCGTGGGCTTCGGGGAGACGACGGAGGACGGGCAGTTTACCCTGCTTCCCGTCTGCTGCATAGGGGCCTGCGGCGTGGCCCCCGCCATGATGGTGGACGAGGAGCTTTACGGAGACCTGACCCCGGAGAAGATAGACAGCATCCTGGAGGACTACAAGTGACGGCGGGCACGGAGAGAAAACCGTTGACCGGGGCCTTCAGGGCCGACGGCGCCGCGCCGACCCTCGGGGAGTACCGGAAAGCCGGAGGCTACGAGGGCCTGAGGAGGGCCCTCAAGGAGATGAAGCCCGGGGAGGTCACCAAGGAAGTCCTGGCCTCCGGCCTCCGGGGGCGGGGAGGGGCGGGATTCCCCACCGGGAAGAAATGGAGCTTCATGCCCATGGGTGAGAAGGCCCGCCATCCCAAGTACTACACCTGTAACGCCGACGAGATGGAGCCCGGCTCCTTCAAGGACAGGGTCTTGATGGAGGGCAACCCCCACCTGCTGATAGAGGGCATGGCCATAGCCTCCTACGCCCTGGAGGCCAGCACTGCGGTCATTTTTCTCCGGTGGGCGTATCACGCCGCGCGGAAGCGCCTGGAACGGGCCATAGCGGAGGCTTACGACGGCAATTTCCTGGGCGAAAACATCATGGGCACGGACTTCAGCCTCCGCCTGCACGTGCACTCAAGCGCCGGACGCTACATGTGCGGGGAGGAGGCCACGATGATGACGGCCCTGGAGGGCAGGCGCCCCTTCCCCCGGGCCAAACCTCCGCACCTCTCCGTCTGCGGCCTTTGGGGAAAGTCCACCGTGAACAACAACGTCGAGACGATATGCAACGTCCCCCACATCGTAAAGAACGGAGCCGCGTGGTACAAGGGCCTGAGCCGGACCAAGGAGGGAGGGACCAAGCTCTACACGATGGCCGGCCGGGTGCAAAGGCCGGGTGCCTGGGAGCTTCCCATGGGCACCACGATGCGGGAGCTTCTGGAGGAGCACGCCGGAGGCATGCGCGAGGGATACCGGTTCAGGGCGGCCATCCCGGGTGGGGCCTCCACGGAGTTCGTCCTCAAGGGGCATCTGGATACGAAGATGGATTTCGACAGCATGCCGGAAAGCGGAAGCAGGCTGGGGACCGGGACGGTGGTCGTCCTGGACGACAGGACGTGCCCAATAGGTACCACGTGGAGCCTCATGGACTTCTTCAGCCGGGAGTCCTGCGGCTGGTGCACCCCCTGCCGGGAGGGCCTCCCGTGGATAGCCCGCATCCTGGAGGCCATCGAGAGGGGCGAGGGGGAGCCCGGCGACATGGACATCCTGAGGGAGCACTGCCGCGACCTGGGGTCGGGCCGCACGTTCTGTTTTCTGGCCCCGGGGGCCATGGAGCCCCTGAGAAGCGCGCTCAGGTACTTCGAGGACGATTTCATGAGGCACATCCGGGAGAAACGCTGCACGTACGGAAGGGCGGGGCTCTAGGATGGCCACCATTTACGTGGATAACGTGCCGTACGAGGTGGAAGACGGGCAGAACCTGCTTGAGGCCTGCCTCACGCTGGGGTTCGACATCCCGTACTTCTGCTGGCACCCCGCCCTTGACTCCGTGGGCGCGTGCAGGCTCTGCGCGGTCAAGGTCTTCAAGGACGAGGAGGACGCGAAGGGAGAGCTCGCCATGTCCTGCATGACCCTGGCGGAGGACGGCACGCGGCTTTCCGTGGACGACCTTGAGGCCCGGGCTTTCCGCGCCAAGGTCATCGAATGGCTGATGATAAACCATCCCCACGACTGCCCTGTCTGCGACGAAGGCGGGGAGTGCCACCTGCAGGACATGACCGAGATGACGGGGCACGTGTACAGGCGGTACAGGTTCACGAAGCGGACGTATCGCAACCAGTACCTGGGCCCCCTCGTCAACCACGAGATGAACCGCTGCATTCAGTGTTACCGCTGCGTGCGCTTCTACAAGGGATACGCGGGGGGGCGGGACCTGGACGTCCTGGGCTCCCACGACCACGTGTACTTCGGGCGGTACGAGGACGGCGTCCTGGAGAGCGAATTCAGCGGCAACCTGGCCGAGGTCTGCCCCACGGGGGTTTTCACCGACAAGACCCTCAAGGGGCACTACACGCGGAAATGGGACCTTCAGAGCGCCCCGTCCGTCTGCGTGCACTGCGCCCACGGGTGCAACACCATCGCCGGGGAGCGCTACGAATCCCTGCGGGTGATACGCAACCGCTACAACAGCGTCGTCAACGGCTATTTCCTCTGCGACCGGGGCCGCTTCGGCTACGAGTTCGTAAACAGCCCGGAGCGCATCGGCCGCCCCCTGCTCAGGGAGAGCGGATGGGGGCGCGTGCCGGTGGACCCGGAGACGGCGCTGAGGCAGATGGCCGACGTCCTGCACTTTGGGGCCCGGGTGGTGGGGGTGGGCTCGCCGAGGGCTTCGGTGGAGGCGAACTTCCTCCTTCGGGAGCTGGTGGGCCCGGAGAACTTTTATGCCGGGGTCCCGGAGAGCGAGCTTCAGGCCCTCTTGGCCATCCTCGCCGTACGCCGCACCTGCCCGGCCCCGGCGCCTACGCTCCAGGAAGCGGAGTCCTCGGATGCCGTTTTCGTCCTGGGCGAGGACATCTCGGCCACCGCCCCCCGGATGGCCCTTGCCCTGAGGCAGTCCGTTCGCCAGGGGCCCATCGAGCTGGCCCTTTCCTACGGCATTCCCCGCTGGGAAGACACGGCCTTGCGGACCTTCGCCCAGAGGGAGGAGCAAAACCCCCTCAGTATCGCCACGCCCGCAGCCACGCGGATAGAGGACATCGCCAGCCGCACCTACCGGGCCTCGCCCGGGGACATCGCCAGGCTGGGCTTCGCCGTGGCCCATGCGCTGGCCGGCGGCGCCCCCGGGGTCTCCGCCCTCCAGAAGGGCGTGAGGAGCCTGGCCGAGGACATAGCGGGCGACCTCAAGCGGGCCAAAAGGCCCCTTGTGATATCGGGCGCGGGCGCGGGGACGGCGGCGGTCCACGCTGCGGCCAACGTGGCCCGCGCCTTGGCGGAGGCCGGAAAGGAGTGCAGGCTTTACCTCTCGGCTTTCGACTGTAACAGCATCGGCCTCGCCCTGATGAGCGAAAAAGGGCTCGGGAAGGCGTATGAGACGGTAAGGGGCGGAGGGGTGGAGGCGGCCGTCATCCTGGAGGCCGACCTTTACGCCAGGATGGAAGCCGCGCGGGCCGAGGAGTTTCTGGATGCCTGCCGCATCGTGGTCCTTGACTCCCTGGCAAGCCCCACCGCGGAGAAGGCCGACCTGGTGCTCCCCGCCGCCACGTTCGCCGAAGGGAGCGGCACGCTGGTAAACAGCGAGGGCCGGGCCCAGAGGTTCTTCGAGGTCTTCCCGCCCCCGGAGGGGGTGCGGGAGAGCTGGCGGTGGCTCCGGCAGATGATGCTGGCCGCCCGCTGGCCCGAGGCCGCGCGGTGGGAGACCCTGGATGCCCTCCTCAGGAGCATCGAGGAGAAGCTGCCCCGGATGCGGGGCGTCGCCCGGGCCGCCCCTTCCGCGGGCTTCAGGGTGCGGGGGCTCAGGGTTCCCCGCCAGCCCCACCGCTACAGCGGCCGGACGGCGATGCACGCCGACAGGACCCTCCATGAGCCCAGGCCCCCCGAGGACCCGGACTCTCCGCTGGACTTCTCCATGGAGGGATACCCGGGGACGCCGCCCCCTTCCCTCATCCCGCGCCTCTGGGCGCCCGGATGGAACTCCGTGCAGGCCGTGGACAAGTATCAAAAACAGGTCGGGGGCGTCCTCAGGGGCGGAAGCCCGGGCGTCCCTCTTCTCCGTGCCGCGGAGGCGGCGGAGGGCGCCTACTATGGGGACATCCCCGAGCCCTTCGCCCGGCGGGAGGGGCGGTGGCTCCTCTGTCCGCTTCATCACGTGTTTGGCTCCGAGGAGCTGAGCGCGCGGGCTCCGGGCATCGCCGCGCTTGCGCCCAAGCCTTACGTAGCCCTGGGAGAGGAGGACGCCCAGGGGCTCGGCGCCTCCGGAGGCGAGGAGCTTCTCGTCGTTTTGGGAGAGGCGACCCTCAGGCTTCCCCTCGTGCTCAAGCCCGAGCTTCCCCGCGGGGTGGCCGGCCTGCCGTCGGGCCTTCCGGGGCTCCGGTGGATGAGAAGCCCCCTCTGGGGGGAGGTCCGGAAGGGGTGACCATGGAAATTCTGATACCCGTCTTGAAGGTCCTTTTTGTCTTCGTCGCGGTGATGGTCGTGGCCCCGGGACTCATCTGGCTTGAGCGCAGGCTTCTGGGGCTCTGGCAGGACAGGTACGGTCCCAACCGCGTGGGGCCTTTCGGCATCCTGCAGGTCCTGGCCGACATGCTGAAGGTCCTGGCCAAGGAGGACTGGATACCGCCCTTCGCGGATAAGGCCCTCTTCGTCTTCGCGCCCACCATCGTCGTGCTGGGCGCTCTTCTGTCCTTTGCCGTCATCCCCTTCGCCCCGGGGCTGGAGGTCATCGACCTCAATGTGGGGCTCCTCTATTTCCTCGGCCTGTCCTCCCTGGCGGTCTACAGCATAGCCTTCGCCGGATGGTCCTCCAACAGCAAGTACTCCCTCCTGGGAGGGTTGAGGGCCTCGGCGCAGATGGTGAGCTACGAAGTCTTCATGGGCATCTCCCTCATGGGGGTGGTCATGCTGGCGGGCTCTTTCAGGCTCTCGGACATCGTCGAAGCGCAGAAGGACCTGTGGTTCTGCATCCCCCAGTTTCTGGGGCTGGTGGTCTTCCTGATAGCCGGGACGGCCGAGACCCGCCGCCTGCCCTTCGACCTGCCGGAGGCCGAGAGCGAGCTGGTGGCGGGTTTTCACGCCGAGTACTCCGGGATGAAGTTCGGCCTTTTCTTCGTGGGCGAGTACATCGGGGTGACCCTCGTCTCGGCGCTCACGGTCACCCTTTTCTTCGGCGGCTGGTTGGGGCCGTATCTGCCGCCCCTGGTGTGGTTCGCCCTGAAGACGTTCGCGGTCGTCTGCTTCATCATCCTGCTCAGGGCGTCGCTGCCGCGGCCGCGATACGACCAGCTCATGGCATACGGGTGGAAGGTGTTGCTTCCCCTGTCGCTTCTGAACCTTGTGGTCACCGGCGGCATACTGCTTGCCGCGATGGGGTGAAAGATTCGTGCTGAGCATACTGAAAACCCTCTGGAACGTTTTTCGCCACCTCGCCCGGAGGCGGGTGACCGTCCAGTATCCGGAACAGAAGCTCTATATGCCTCCGCGGTGGCGGGGCCGCATCATCCTCTCGCGGGACCCAGAGGGCGAGGAGCGCTGCGTGGCCTGCTACCTCTGCGCCGTGGCCTGCCCGGTGGACTGCATCGCGCTTCAGGCCGCCGAGGACGAGTACGGCCGGCGCTACCCCGCCTTTTTCCGCATCAACTTCTCCCGCTGCATCCTCTGCGGTTTCTGCGAGGAGGCCTGTCCGACCTACGCGATACAGCTCACCCCCGACGCCGAGTTCGGCGAGTACAGGCGGGAGAACCTGGTCTACGAAAAGGAAGACCTCCTCATAGACGGCGAGGGCAAGTACCACGGCTATAACTTTTACAAGGTGGCGGGGCTTGCCGTCAAGGGCAAAGACAAGGGAGAGGCCGTGGACGAGCGGCCTCCCGTGGACGTCAGGGACCTCATGCCCTGAGGGAGCGAAAGGGGCAGGCATGGAAGTCGTTTTTTACATAACCTCGGTGGTGGCCGTCCTTGCCACCATGCTTGCCGTGACCCGGCGAAACCCCATCCACGCGCTTTTGTACCTCATCGTCTCGCTTCTTGCGGTGGCCGTCATTTTCTTCATACTGGGCGCTCCCTTCGTGGCCGCCTTGGAGGTCATCATCTATGCCGGGGCCATCATGGTCTTTTTCGTCTTTGTCATCATGCTTCTGAACCTGGGCGAGGTCCCTCCCCGGAGGGGCGCCCGCTGGATGGTCCCGGAGATGTGGGCAGGGCCGGCGTTTCTTTCCCTCGTTCTGGGCGGGGAGCTTCTGTATATCCTTTTTCACCCCACCGGGCTTGCCGGCGGGGCGGAAGAAGTCCTCCCCAAGGCGGTAGGCATAGCCCTTTACGGGCCGTACGTGCTGGGCGTGGAGCTGGGCTCGATGCTTCTTCTGGCCGGGCTTGTCGGGGCCTATCACCTGGGACGGAGGGAGGACGTCCCGGAGAAGAGGGGAGGGCCGGGATGACCGCCGTATTGTTCGAGCATGCGATGGTCCTGGCCGGCGTCCTCTTTATCATCGGCCTCTTCGGCGTGCTCCTCAGAAGGGAGGTCATCTTCATCCTCCTTTCCATAGAGGTCATGCTCAACGCCTCGGGCCTGGCCTTCGTGGCGGCGGGGTTTCGCTGGGGCCAGCCCGACGGGCAGGTCATGTACATCTTTATCCTGGCCTTGGCGGCGGCGGAAGTGTCGGTGGGCCTGGCCTTCGTCCTGGGCATCTCGCACCGGTACAGGACGCTGGACATGGACCAGGTCAACAGGATGAAAGGGTGACGGCGTGCTCGACTTTCTCTGGATAGTGCCGGCGCTTCCCCTGGCGGGCTTTGCCCTTCTGGCCGTCTGGGGCCCCCTGATGCCCCGCCGGGCGGTCTCGGCGGTGGGCGCGGGTTCGGTCGGCCTTGCCGCCATTGCCGCCGCGGCGTGCGGCCTCGGGTTCGCCGGCCTGGGCCCCGGGGCGAAGGGTTTCACCCTGGTCCTCTGGCAGTGGATTGACGTGGGGGGCTTCTCCCCCCGGGTGGCGCTCTACCTGGATGGCCTCTCCGTGGTCATGACCCTGGTGGTCTCCTGGGTGGGCTTCCTCATCCTCGTCTATTCGGCGGAGTACATGGAGGAGGAGGATTACAGCCGCTTCTTCGCCTACATGGACCTCTTCGTGGCTTCCATGCTCATCCTGGTCCTGGCCGACAACCTCACCTTCCTTTACCTGGGCTGGGAGGGCGTGGGGCTTTGCAGCTACCTGCTCATAGGCTATTGGTACAAGGACCCCGCCAACGGGTGGGCCGCCCAGAAGGCCTTCATCGTGACGCGCGTCGGGGACGCCGCACTGGCGGTGGGGATTTTCCTCATCTTTCACGCGCTGGGCACCACGACGATACAGGAACTGATGGGTGTCGCCCAGAAACAATGGGCGACGGGCTCCGGCGCGGCCTCGCTGGCGGCCTGGCTCCTCCTGCTCGGCGCCCTGGGGAAGTCGGCCCAGCTGCCCCTTCAGACTTGGCTTCCCGACGCCATGGCGGGCCCCACGCCGGTGAGCGCCCTCATCCACGCCGCCACCATGGTGACGGCCGGCGTCTACCTGATAGCCCGCACCCACGTCATCTTCACCCTGGCCCCCTCCGTGCAGCTGGCCGTTGCGGTCATCGGAGCCCTGACCCTGTTGCTTGCGGGCATGAGCGCCCTGGCCCAGCGCGACATCAAGCGTGCCCTGGCCTACTCCACGATGAGCCAGATAGGCTATATGTTCCTGGCCCTCGGCGTGGGAGCGTGGGCCGCAGCCATATTCCATTTCATGACCCATGCGTTCTTCAAGGCCCTCCTGTTCCTGAGCGCGGGCGTGGTCATCCATGCCCTGAAGCACGAAAGGGACATGTTCCGCATGGGAGGGCTCAGGAGAAAACTGCCCCTGGCCTTCTGGACGTTTCTCGTAGGGGCGTCCTCGCTCTCGGCGCTCCCCCTGATTACCGCCGGGTTTTACAGCAAGGACCTCATCATAAGCGATGCCCTCTTTTCCACGGACGGCGGACCTTGGCTCTGGGGGGCGGGTCTCGCCGGGGCCCTGATAACGTCCGTTTATTCTTTCCGGATGGTTTTTCTGGTCTTCTTCGGCCAGGCCAGGGGCAGGGTGGTGTACCGGCCCGGCCTCCGCATGAGCGTCCCCCTTCTGGCGCTGGCGACATTGTCCATCGCGGGAGGATGGATAAACGTGCCCCACGCCCTGACCGGAGCGGCCGGTGTCCTCCCGGCCCTCCAGGAGCGGACCCTCCCGGTCCCCCGTATCCTGATAGAGTTCGTCACCTCAGCCACCTCGCTCCTGGGGATATACCTTGCCTTTTATTTCTACGTGCTCAGGCCGGACTCCGTGCGCTCGCTGGCCCGGACGGGGCCGGGCGGGGGGCTCCGGGCGCTCCTGCACGGGGGATGGGGCTTCGACCGCCTCTATGATGCGCTCCTCGTGCGGCCGTTTCTCTTTGTGGCCCGCGTCAACAAGGACGATTTCGTGGACCTCTTCTATACGGGGGCGGCCTGGTACAACGGCGTCGTGCACGGCTGGCTCAGCGCCACCCAGTCTGGCAAGGTGCGCTGGTACGTCACCGGGATGGCCTTCGGGGCCATCCTCGTCCTGGGAATGATGATGGTGTTCGCATGATACTCGTCCTGCTCGTGGTCATCCCTCTTTTGGGGGGCGTCGGGGCGGCCCTGGCGGGCCGTTTCTGGAAGGGCACGCCCCGGTACGTCGCGCTTTTCGCCCTTCTTGCCGACTTCGCCCTGGTGCTGCCCCTTTTCGGGGCCGCCGCGGCACAGGGTGCCCAGGCAGGGGGCTGGCTGGCCTCGCTTCAGGTGCGGTGGATTCCCCAGCTGGGCATCGGCTTTCACCTTGCCGCCGACGGGCTGAGCGTCATCCTCGTCGCGCTGACCGCTTTTCTGGGCCTGGTGGCGGTGGCCTCCTCGTGGACGGAGATAACCGAGAGGGTGGGGTTTTTCTACTTCAACCTGCTCTGGTGCCTGGCCGGGATTGTCGGGGTTTTCCTGGCCCTGGACCTGTTCCTTTTCTATTTCTTCTGGGAGCTCATGCTGGTGCCTCTGTATTTCGTCATCTCCATATGGGGACACGAGAACCGCCAGTACGCCGCCGTCAAGTTCTTCATCTTCACGCAGCTCAGCGGGCTTTTCATGCTCGCGGCCATCCTGGGGCTGTACTTCATCCATTGGCGGGCCACGGGAGAACATACCTTCGACTACGTGGAGCTTCTGCGGGCCTCCCTGGGCCGGACGGCCTCGCTCTGGCTGATGGGCGGTTTCCTGGCGGCCTTCCTCGTAAAGCTGCCCGCGTTCTTCTTCCACACCTGGCTGCCCGACGCCCATACCGAGGCCCCCACGGCCGGGAGCGTCATCTTGGCGGGGCTCCTGTTGAAGACCGGGGCGTACGGGCTTTTGCGTTTCGCCGTGCCCCTCTTCCCCGAAGCCGCGGCGGCCCTTGCCTGGGGGGGCGTCGTGCTGGCCGTGGCGGGCATCCTCTACGGGGCGGTGATGGCCTTCTCCCAGACCGACCTCAAGCGGCTGGTCGCCTATACGAGCGTGAGCCACATGGGCTTCGTCCTCTTGGCCGTCAGCATCTGGAACAACTGGGCCCTGGAGGGAGCGGTGGTGCAGATAGTGAGCCACGGCATAAGCACCGGGGCGCTGTTCGTCCTGGTCGGAGAGCTTCAGGAGCGGGTGGGCTCCCGCGAGATGGCGGCCGTGGGCGGCCTCTGGTCGGCGGCACCCCGCATGGGGGGCATGGCCATGATCTTCGCCCTGGCCTCCGTGGGGCTGCCCGGGATGGGGAATTTCGTCGGGGAGTTCCTGGTTCTGCTGGGAGCATACAAGGTGAACCCCTGGGCGGCGGGCATCGCGGCCATAGTGCTGGTGGCCTCGGCCATCTACGGCCTCTGGTTCATGCAGCAGGCCTTTTTCGGCGGGAAGAGAGAGGGGCTTGAGTTCCCCGACCTCCGGGTGCGGGAAGTCCTCACCCTCTCGGTCATGGCTGCCCTCATCATCGCCATCGGCATCTATCCCGGGCCCGTGCTCAGGACCGCCCGGCACGGCATCCAGAACCTGAGCCGCCTGTCGCAGGCCGCCCAGGTGGAGGCGGCACTGACGGAGCCCATGGAGGGCATGCATGAGAGCAAATGACCTTCTGCCCCTCATCCCCTTTCTCATCATGGGGGCCGCCCCGGTCCTGGTCATGCTCGCCCTGGCGGTCAAGCGGCATTACGACCTGACCTTCGGCCTCACGGCGGCGGCGCTTTTCTTCTCCGCGGCCTCCCTGAGCTCACTATCGGGCCTGCCGCACCCGGTGACGAGCCTGCTTGTCCTGGACACGTACGCGGTCTTCTACCTCGCCCTCATCCTGGTCTCCGCGCTGGCCGTGGCCATAATGTCCTACGGCGTCATCCAGAGGGGGGGCGGCATCCGCGAGGAGTACTACATACTGCTTCTCTTGGCCTCCCTGGGCTCCATGGTCCTGGTGGCCGCGGCCCACCTGGCCTCCTTCTTCCTCGGGCTGGAGATACTGAGCGTCTCGCTCTACGCCCTCATCGGGTACCGGCGCGCGCACGAGCCCGGCATAGAGGCCGGCGTAAAGTATCTCGTCCTGGCGGGAGTTTCGTCGGCCTTTCTGCTTTTCGGGATGGCCCTTCTTTACCTGGAGGCGGGCACCATGGAGTTTGCCGCCCTGGCCTCGAGGCTCTCCCACCCCGGGTCGGCCCTGGCCCTGACGGGCATGGGGATGGTGGTCGTCGGGGTGGGGTTCAAGCTGGGCGTGGCCCCCTTTCACATGTGGACGCCGGACATCTTCGAGGGGGCCCCCGCCCCGGTGGCGGGCTACGTGGCCACCATATCCAAGGGAGCGATGTTCGCCCTTCTTGTGCGCTATTTCTCGGGCCTGAGCTTTGCGGAGACGGGTCCCCTCTTTGCGGTCCTGGCGGTTATCGCCGTGCTTTCGATGTTCGTGGGCAATCTGCTGGCCCTCAGGCAGCAGAACGTCAGGCGCATTCTCGGGTACTCGTCCATCGCCCACATGGGCTATATCCTGGTGGCCTTCCTGGCAAGCGGCCAGATGCGGACGACGGCCGTCACGTTTTACATCACCGCCTACGTGGTGACCATGCTCGGGGCCTTCGGCGTGGTGACGGTCCTCTCCGAAGCACAGCGGCGCACGGGCCATCTCGACGAGTACCGGGGGCTCTTCCGCCGGAGCCCGTGGCTGGGCGGTGTTTTTACCTTCGTCCTTTTCTCCCTCGCGGGCATCCCCCTGACGGCGGGATTCATCGGAAAGTTCTATGTCATTGCCGCCGGAGTCGGCGCGGCCCACTGGGCCCTGGTAGTGACGCTCCTTGTAAACAGCGGCATCGGCCTGTACTACTATCTGCGCATCGTGGCTGCCCTCTATGCCCCGGCAGCCCCCGGGGAGCGGGTTTTGGCCGGAGCGGGAGAGAGCCTGGTCCTCGGCGTCCTGGCCCTCGCCCTCCTGTGGTTCGGGGTCTATCCTGGCTCCCTCATCGCGGTTATCCAGGCGTTGAGCCTGGGAGGCCCCTAGAGGAGGCGGCAGGCACTTGATGCGCGGCTGGAGACGAGGAGGAAGGTGACATGCCGGAAGTACACGTCAAGGAAAGCATCACCATAAAACGCAAGGCCGGCGACATATACGGGTTCTGGCGGCACTTCGAGAACCTCCCCCGCTTTATCGACCATCTGGACTCCGTCGAGGACCTGGGGGGCGGGCGCAGCCGCTGGACCATCAAGACACCCGTGGGGGACCTCGGCTGGGAGTCGGAAATCGTCCGGGACGAGGAGAACGAGGTCATCGAGTGGCGCTCGCTGCCGGGCTCCCGCGTGCAAAACAGGGGGGCGCTGAGCCTCGCGGAGAAGGAAGGGGGCGCCACCGAAGTGACCGTGGAGCTCTCCTACAAACCCCCGGGGAAGTACAACTCTTTTCTGGAGGACACGGTGCTTGACGTCGTAACCGGCGAGCAGATGAAAGAGGACCTGAAAAACCTCAAGCGGATGATGGAGTCCGGAACACCCTAGAGCAATCTAACTTGACCTGTGGCCGATTTAAGGGAGAGGGAGAAGAGGTGGGTTAGGGAGTCAGAAGAGTTGCATTGTTATTACGGGGCGCTCCGCCCCCGGCCCCGGTTTTTTTAATTATCTATCTCCCCAACTCACCCATCCTCTCTTCCCCTCTTAGTTCAAAAGTGGGGAAGAGAGGATTATTCTGCGGCAAGGAGTCTTATTACTGTCCGGGCGGCCTTATGTGAGTGACGAATGGGTGGAACAGCCTCTTGAAACGCCCTGCACCGGCCCTATCGGGCCGGAACGTTCGCAGACCTCTTTCTTTATGCAACGGCGGCCGCCCTCCATAGGCAGTTCCTCCAAAGAAGTCACTGCCGAGCCGCCTCAGGTCAAACGGCTACGACAAGGAGGCCTTCGGCTACATAATTTATTAAATTGCTCTAGGGAATCCGCACCGCCTGAGCGGCTTGTCCGTCCGCCGGTGGGTGGCGTCAGTGTACGGAGCAGGAAAAGCAGGGGTCGTAGGCCCGGACGAGCATCTCTGAGAGGAGGGCAATCTCGTCCTTTTCCTCCCCGGCGTGTTTCTCGATGAGCTTTCTCAGGTTTTCCTCCAGCCCCATGAAATTGTGGGCCGTGGGCGTCACGATGTTGGCCCTGACCACGTGGCCCCTCCGGTCGAGGGTGTAGGAATGGAAGAGAAGGCCCCGGGGAGCTTCGGTCAGGGCGGAGCCCTCGCCCTCCCGGGGACGGACCTCCACCCAGGGCCGCCCGCCCGGAAGGGTCGCGAGTATCTCTATCATGCGGCTCAGGACATGCACCACCTCCACCGCCTGGGCCAGGTTGTTCAAAAAGGGGTTGTCCGCCGGCGGACCGAAGCCCACACCGGCTGCGGCTGCCTTGGCGTCGTCATGGAGCTGTGCGAATTTCAGGTTCGTCCTGGCCAAGGCCCCCACCATCAGGGCCCCCCGTCCCTTGACCATGTTCCGCTTGGCGTTGGCGTGGGGCACCTGTGTTTCCTCGATGTACTCCGGGTAGTCCTCCTCGGGCGCGTCGATGCCTCCGCTTGAGGCCAGCCTCCCGGCGTTGACGGCGTAACGGTTCGCGCTTTTGAGGGCGGCGTACTCGGCTTCGTTCGTGAGGTCCGGCACCGGGAGCCCCGCCACCATTTTCACCGTCTCCAGGGCGTCGGCCTTTATGCCTTCGAGTCTCCTTACGATGTCCCCCACCCGGTCTTGCGACGGGGGATTCGTAAAACCGGCCACCACCATGGATACGGGATGCAGCGCCCTGCCGCCGTAAAGCGCGCTTGCATCGTTCAGGACTTCCTTCATCCTGAGGAACCTTCCGACTTCGCCCTCGAAACGGGGCAGGAGCTCCGCGGCCGAGGCCATGCCGTGGAAGTCCGGGAGGGCAAGCATGTAAAGGTGCACCAGGTGGCTGGCCGCTATCTGGCTCAGGGCCATCACCTCCTGGAGGGCCACCGTCTGGGGAGGCGGCTCGAGCCCCAAGGCCCTCTCAAGGGCGCGGATGGCCGTCGTCATGTGCGATATGGGACATATCCCGCAGATGCGGGCCACGATGTCCGGGACCTCGTCGAACGTGCGCCCGGCGAGAAACCCCTCGAAAAACCGGGGGGGCTCCCAGATGTTCAGGACCAGCTCGGAGAGCTTGCCGTCCTTAATCTCGAAAGTGACGGCGGCCTCGCCCTCCACGCGGGCCAGATAGGCTATCTTATGCTTCATAGTGCTCCCGCACCTGCCGGTACTGTACGGTGTCGGCGCCGAACAGGGTAAACTTTCCCACGATGTCCTCCGGCGAAAGGCCCAGGGCCTCGAACGTCCTGGCCAGGGCCAGCCCGTTGGCCTGCTTCATCGGTCCCCAGCAGGAGTAGCACGCCCTCTGGTTCGAGGGGCAGAGGGCGCCGCAGCCGGCGTTGGTCACCGGCCCCATGCAGGGCATCCCGTGGGCCACCAGGATGCAGATGTTGTTTCTGGCCTTGCACTCGATGCAGACGCTGTACTCGAGGAAATCGGGCTTCTTTTGCATGAGCACCGAAGTGAGGGCCTCCTCCAGGTCCCGCTCCCCGGGAGGGCAGCCCTTTATCTCGCCGTCCACGCGCACATAGGCGTCAAGGGCGTGGGGCCGGATGGAATGGATGTTTTCGAGGTCCCGGTAGACCCGCCGCTGGACGTCGTCCTCGGGATGCGTGGCCTTGATGGCGGGTATGCCGCCGTTTACCGCACAGGAGCCGATGGCCAGCAAAAGGCGGCTCCTCCGGCGTATCTTCTTGAGCTCGTCGGCCTGCCAGGCCTCGGTGATGGTGCCTTCCACCAGGGCGAGGTCGAAGGGCCCTTCGGGCGTGCCCGCGCTTGAGACCATGCGGCAATAGGCGAAGTCGAAGCCCCGGAGGGTCTCCACGATGCGCCTCTGGAAGAAGATGAGCGTGAACTCGCATCCCGCACAGCAGGAGTACTTGAAGAACCCCAGGCGGGGCTTTCTCCGCGGCTGCATGTTCGGTGTCTTCTCCATTGCGTTGGTTGGCGCGCCCTTTAAAGCAGGCCGTCGGGGAACCTGCCGACGTCGCCGTAGCGGAAGACGGGCCCGTCCTTGCAGACGAAGGCGCTTCCGTGCTGGCAGTGGCCGCACTGTGCGATGCCGCACTTGAGCCGCCGCTCCATGGAGACGTATATCTGCCCCGGGGGCATGCCCTTCATGAGGAGCTTTCGGGCGGCAAAGCGCATCATGATCTCGGGCCCGCAGAGAAAGGCGACGGCCTGCGACGGCCTTTGCGCCACGTCCTCCATGTACTCGGTGACCAGGCCCACCCCCCCGTCCCAGGGGACGCCCTCGGGGACCTCGTCCACGGTAAGGTGCAGGCGAAAGTGTCTCCGCCAGCCGTCCAGCTCGTCCCTGAAAAGCATGCTCAGGGGGTCGCGGGCCCCGTAGACGAGGGTGACGTCTCCGGGCCGGTGTTCGCCTCGCACGATGGACTGCACCACGGGCCTCAGGGGCGCCATCCCCAGGCCGCCGGCCACCAGGACAAGCTCCATGTCCTCGGCGTTCCTCAGGGGCCAGGGGCTCCCGTAGGCGCCCCGGATGAAGATTTCGTCACCCTCGGCCATGGAGGCGAGGAAGTTGGTCACCCTTCCCACGGCCCGTATGGTGTGCTGGATGCCCTCCGGGCCGTGCAGCGAGCTCACGGAGATGGGTGCTTCGCCCACGCCGGGCCATCCGAGCATGTTGAACTGCCCCGGCAGGGCATGAAGGCTGTCTCCTTCCAAAGAGAGGGTATACGTGCGGACGTCCCCGGTCTCCCGCCTGATGTCCCTTATGACCGCCTTATCGGGCAAGAGAAGGTTTTTCACCGGGGCTCCTTTGTATCTCCTTGGCCATCTCCGTCAAGTCGATGCGCGTGGGGCACCACTGGATGCACCGCCCGCAGCCCACCGTGCCCATGGTGTCGAACTGGGCCGTGTAGTCGAGCTTGTGCATGACGAACTGCCTGAGCCGTGCGGCCCGCGTGCGCCTGAAGTTGCCCCCGTGCACGGCGGCGAACTTCTGGTCCTGGCAGGCGTCCCAGTGCCTGAAGCGCACGGTCTCGGTAAGCGCCATGTCCACGCGGTCCACGATGTCGTGGCAGAAGCAGGTGGGGCAGACCATCACGCAGTTGGCGCAGGAGAGGCAACGGCTGTCCGCCGTCTCCGACCAGACGGGATGCTCCGTGTTCCGAAGAAGAAGCTCGTCCAGGCCCTCCACATCCATCCTCTTGGTGATTTTCCCGCGCACCTCTTCTTCCCGCGCGGCCTTCCGCCGCCAGACGTTCTCTCCCACGGCCTCGCCCTCGATGCGCAGAAGGTCCCCGGCCCTGTCGCTTACGAGCTCCACCAGGTAGTGCTCGCCGAGGTCCGTAAGCACCGCGTCATAGCCTTCCCCGGCCCTGAGGAAAGGGCCCGTCCCCACGGAGGAGCAAAAGCAGAAGGGGGTGGGCTCCGTGCAATTGATGGCCACCAGAAGAGTATTTTCCCTTCTGGCGCGGTAGAAGGGGTCGTTGTGAAAGACCTTGTCCAGGTAAACGACGGCGTGTACGTCGCAGGCGTGCACGCCGAGGAGCAGCGTCTTGGCCGTCTCCGCCGGAAAACTCTCCACCTCCGCGCTTTCCCCTTCGGTGCGGAACCGGAGAATGTTCTCCCTGGACGGATAAAGGAAGAGCTTCCCCGGAGGAGCCATGGTGGAGGAATAGTCCATCTTCAATTGCCCGGCGGAGTCCACGCGGCTGAAGACGGTCTGTTCTCCCAAGGGGACCGGGCCGGCAAGCCCGTATGCGGGGCGCAGGGAGTCCAGGAGCCCCGGCAATGATTCCTTGGGCGTGAGGACGGCCTTACATCCGGGGGAAGCGCGCACCCCAGTCGTACCATTTCCAGACATCCCTGGTCAGCTCCTCGTACTCTTTCTGGATGTGCTCGAAGAGGCGCGCGTTCTCGATGGCAGCCGCCCCGTGGCTTGCCAGGGCGGAGATGTAATCGACCTCGGACCGGGAGAACTTGTAGGGATGAGCCGTATAGACCCTGAGGACGCCGAGCACCGTGCCCCGCGAGGTGAGGGGGACGGAAAGCAGCGCCCCTATGCCTTCTTCCCGGATGGCCTCCTGATACTGGAGCCTCCCGTCGCGCTCGACGTCGGATATCTCGACGACGTTGCCCGCGATGCATTCCCTGTCCAGGGGGCTTCTGGCCACCTCCACGGGTCCCTTGGCCAGATAGGCGTCGCTCAGCCCGTAGGTGGCCCTGATGTCAAGCCTCTCCCTCTCGGGGCCCAGGAGCCTGATGGAAGCGGCCTTGAGGTCCAGGGACTCCGCCGCCCGCTCCACGAGCCTGCCCAGGACCTCGTCCAGGGAGAGCGTGGAGCTCAGGGAGCGCGCCGTCTCGATGAGGGTTTCCATCCTCTCCCAGATGGTCGCCCTGTCTGCAAGGACCCCGCCCAGGGAGGTCAGGGTCCGGGCCGTCCTCCTCTCCACCTCCGAAAGCTCCCGGGGTGCGTCGCTGTACACCGCCACAAGGCCCAGGGCCCTGCCTCGCACCCGGAGGCAGTGGAAAGAGGCGGACCGCACGCCGGCCGACGCCAGGGCTTCGCCGTCCAGGACGTCGGACCTTCCCGCGATGTCCGGGACGTCCACCACCTCTCCCCCGAGCACCCTGAGCTCAATCGAGCCCTCCTTCACAGGGCGGGGACCGCTCGGGAGGAGGCCAATTGGGAGGCCGTGGGAGGCGGCGGGCACGAGGGAAAGCTTCTCCCGCTCGAAGAGATAGATGGCGCAGGCCCTGGCGTTCAGGGCGTTTGCCATGTTCCGGGCCAGCACGTTCAGGGTCTCGTCCAGTCCGTACGCCGAGGCAATCTCTTCGCAGAGGGAGCACATGTCGGGCGTGCAGAACTTGCCTGCTTCCATAGCCGAAAGCTATCAAAACGGGGTGTGGCTGTCAAGAAGCGGAGCATCCCCGTCTTCCGCCTGCCCCGGCATTTCTTTCTTTCATCCGGCCGGGGTGGTAGAGTGAAAGAAAAAAACTTTTCATGCGATGGATGAGACCCCTTTTGCCCGGCTCGCCGGCCTGTGCCGGGAGCTGGAGAGGACGAAGAAGCGTACGGAGCTTTCCCGGCTCCTGGGAGAATTTCTTATGGAGCTTCCTTCGGAGGAGGTCCCCGTCGCCGTCCACCTCGTCCTGGGCGACGTCTTTCCCAAAGCCGACCACCGCACCCTGAACATAAGCGGCTCGTCGTTTTTCGAGGCCCTGTCGGGCCTCCTCGTTCTCACCCGGGACCGGGTGGAGGACGCCTTCCGCAGGGCGGCCGATTTCGGCGAGGCGGTCCGCATCCTCCTCAAGGAGGGCGGGCACCGCCCTGAGGGCGGCGGGCTTACCATTTCCGGCGTCTACCGCGCCCTGGAGGAGATAGCCGGGGCTGCGGGGCCGGGCTCCCGGGCGCGAAAGCTCGACCTCTTGAGGGGGCTCCTCGCCCGCGCCAGTCCCCTGGAGGCCAAGTGCCTGGCCAAGGCCGTGGTGGGCGAGATGCGCCACGGCGTGGAGGAGGGCATGGTCCTGGAGTCGCTGGGCCGCACCCTGGGCATCGAGGGCGAGCTTCTCCGCCGGGCCAACATGCTCACGGGTGACGTGGGCCGCGTGGCCGGGGTGGCCATTGCCCGGGGCGCCGAAGGGCTCGGGGAAGAGAGCATCCGCCTTTTCCGGCCGGTCAAGCCCATGCTGGCCGAGATGGCAACGGACGTGGCGGAGGTCTTCGGGGCCATGGAGGCTCCCTTTTCCCTGGAGTACAAGATAGACGGCGCCCGCATCCAGGCGCACTGCGATGCGGGGAATTGCCGCCTTTACTCCCGGAGCCTGAGCGACCTGACGCCGGTCTTCCCCGAGGTTGTGCGCGACGTGCGGAGCGCGCTCGCTCTGGAAAGCGCGGTCCTGGACGGCGAGGTCGCGGCCCTGGACAGGGACGGCCGTCCCCTGCCTTTTCAGGTCCTGAGCCGGAGGCTCGGGCGGAAAAGGGACCTCAAGCGGATGATTGAGGAGCTTCCCGTGCGGGTTTTCTTCTTTGACATCCTTTACAAGGACGGCTCACTCCTCGTAGACCTCCCCTACGCCGAGCGCTGGGAGGCCCTGCGCCGGACGGGCCTGTCCCTCGCCCCCCGCATCGTGCCCCGGAGCCTGGCCGAGGGCGAAGCCTTCTTCAGGAGGGCCGTGGACGAAGGCTTCGAGGGGCTTCTGGCCAAGGCCCTCGGTTCGCCCTATAGGCCGGGGATGCGGGGCGGGCTCTGGCTCAAAGTGAAGAAAGCCATCTCCCTGGACCTGGTCATCACGGCTGCGGAGTGGGGCTACGGGCGGAGACGGGGCTGGCTGAGCAATTACCACCTTTCGGCGCGCGACGAGGAAAGCGGTGGGCTCGTCATGGTGGGAAAGACGTACAAGGGCCTTACGGATGGGGAGTTTCAGGAGATGACCAGGCGGCTTCTGGCCCTGAAGAGGGGCGAGCGCGGAGGCACCGTCTTCGTGGAGCCCCGGGTGGTGGTGGAGGTGCTTTTCTCCGACATCCAGAGAAGCCCCCGTTACCGGGGAGGCTATGCCCTCCGGTTTGCCCGCATCGCCCGCCTGAGGGAGGACAAGACCCCCCGCGAGGCCGATACCATCCAGAGCATCGGGAAAATTTACAGGGGACAGCTTGCGCCCCGGCCCGCGGAGGCGTAAGGCCGGTATGGGAGTGAACCTCGCACCCATCGCCCTCAGGGAGGAGAGCACTCTTGAGGCCCTCCGCGACAGGGTCCTGGCCGTGGACGGAAACGCGGAGCTGTATCAGTTTCTGGCCCTGATTCGCCAGCCCGACGGCACCCCGCTTCGGGACTCCCGCGGCAACGTTACCTCCCACCTGGTGGGCCTTCTGTACCGCTCTACCCGGCTCGTGAGCGAGCACGGGGCCCGGCTGGTCTTCGTGTTCGACGGGAAGCCCCCGCGGCTCAAACGGGAGGTCCTGGCCGGGAGGCGGCGGCTGAGGGAGCGGTACGAGCGGGAGTATCGGGAGGCACGGGCGCGGGGAGACCTCGCGGAGGCCTATTCCAAGGCCGTGATGACCTCGCGGCTTACCCCCTCGATGACCGAGGATGCCAAACGCCTCCTGGCCCTTCTGGGAATTCCCTTCGTTCAGGCGCCGGGGGAGGGCGAAGCGCAGGCCGCCCACATGGCCTCGTGGGGGGACGCCTGGGCCGTGGGAAGCAAGGACTTCGACTCCCTTCTTTTCGGGGCGCCGCGCCTGGTCAGGTTCGTCACCTTCACCGGCAGGGAGCGCCTCCCCAGCAAGGGAATCTCCCGCCCCCTCGTCCCCGAGATAATCCATGCCGGGAGAATGCTGGACAAGCTGGGCATAAGCAGGGAGCAGCTCGTGGACCTGGCCATCCTCATGGGGACGGACTTCAACCCCGGCATCAGGGGCATCGGTCCCAAGACGGCCCTTAACCTGTTAAAGAAACACGGGCGCCTGGAGGACCTTCCCGCCGAGGTCGGGAGGAAGGTGACGGAGCGCTACGAAGAAATAAGGGACGTCTTTCTGCGCCCCGAGGTGACGGACGACTACGGCATCTCCTTCGAAGAGCCCGACGAGGAAGGGGTTTACCGCTTTCTCTGCGAGGAGAGGGATTTCTCCCGCCAGAGGGTAAAGACGGCGGTGCAGAGGCTGAAAGCGCCGCCACGGAAAAGGTGAGGCCGGTTCTTCGAAGCAAGCCTTATTGGGCCGGGGGCAGCCCCTGCAGGAACTTCCGGGCCTCCCTGCCCATCGTGGTCTCAGGGCCCAGCTCGACGGCTCTCTCTAGGGCATCCCGGGCCTCCCTGGTTTTGCCGCTTGAGAGAAGGACGTACCCCAGGGAGAGCCAGATACGCTGGTAGGAGGGGTCCGCGTCCGTTCCTTTTCTCAATGTTTCGACGGCCTTGTCCTCCTGCCCCAGGTAGTGGAGGGCCAGCCCCAGGTCGTTGTAGGTGTCCGCGTCCTGCGGATTTCGCTTGAGGGCCTCTTCGTATTCGTCCGCCGCGCGGGCGAAATCCTGCTGCTCAAAGTACAGGTCGCCCAGGCTCGCGTAAAGCTCCGCCCGCTCCGGGCTGTTCCGGATCTGCTCCCGCAGGTTCCGCTCCTTCGCCGCAAATCCCTCTGCCGGTGCCGCCGGGACGAGGGGCTCCCGCTCCCCTCCCCGGCGAGGCAGGCCGGTGAGCACGAGGACGGCCCCGCCCACCAGGAGAAGAAGGACTAGGCCCAATATCCACTTCTTGTATGATGTCTCCGCCACGTGACCCCTTTTTTAGAGATGCCTTATGGTAACACAGCCCGGCGAAGGCTCTTCCGGTGCGCTTGCCCGTCATTTCTTTTTCCGGTACGCTTGGGGCATGCCGGAAATCTATCTCCTGACCCTGGCTGCCGGACTCACCGGAGGCCTGGGCCATTGCATCGGCATGTGCGGCCCCATCGTGGCGTCCTATTCGCTGGTCCTGCCGGCCAGGAGCTTTCTTCCCCACGCGCTTTATAACGCCGGCAGAATAACCACCTACGTGCTCCTCGGGGCTGGCGTGGCACTCGCGGGCTCTTTCTCGGTGACGGCCGCCGGGGTTCTCCCGGCGGAGCATCTGCACTGGCTCGGGAAGATGCCCATGGCCCTGGCGGGGGTGTTCGTCGTCCTCATGGGGGCGAGCACGGCGGGATGGCTGCCTCTGGCCGGCTACCTCGAAAGAGGGGTGGGGCGTCTCCCCGTACTTGGGCGGCTCGTGGGCCTTTTCGCGGGCGAGGCGTCGGTGGGGACGTTCTATCCCATGGGTGTGGCCCTGGGTTTTCTGCCCTGCGGCTTGGTCTATTCGGTCCTGATGACCGCCCTGGGGATGGGCGTGGAGGCCCAAACTCACGGAGCGGCCCTCTTAAGCGGCATGGCCCTGATGTTTCTTTTCGGCCTGGGGACGGTGGCCCCCCTGGCGGCCTTCGGCAAGGTGGCCGGGCTCCTGGGTGAGCGGGCAAGGAAGAGGCTGTCCGCGGTCTCGGGGGGTATCGTCGTTCTCATGGGGGTGCTCATCCTCGTGAGGGCGCTGGGCTGATGGAAAGGCCGGAGCATACGCCGACGTGTGCCCATTGCCTGGGGGAGGCCGCGGGGGCGGGGGCCGTCCGGGAAGGCGACAAGACGTTCTGCTGCACGGGCTGCCGTGGGGTTTACCAGCTTCTTTGCGGGCAGGGCCTCGCGTCTTTCTACGGCCTTCGGGAGGGATGGAGGCCCGGGCGTCCGGTCTTCGAGGCCGCCTCGCCGGCGCTCTTCGAGGACCAGGTCCTGAGCGCAGGGGGCGAAAGACAACTGGACCTCTCGCTTTCGGGCCTAAGGTGCGCGGCCTGCGTCTGGCTCATCGAGCGTGTGCTGGGCAGGCAGGCGGGGGTGACCTCCGCCAGGGTCAACTACGCGACCCACCGGGCAAGGGTACGCTGGGACCCGGAGAGGACGGACCTCGGGGCCGTTCTGGAAAGGATAAGCTCGCTGGGGTATTCGCCCCGCCCCGCCTTCTCCTCCGGCTTTGCGGAGGCCATCGCCCGGGAAAGGAAGAGCCTCCTCATACGCCTGGGGACGGCGGGGTTTTTCTCGCTTCAGGTCATGCTTTTCTCTCTGGCCCTGTACATTGGCTACTTCGACGGCATGGACCCCTGGGCCAAGAGGCTCATCCAGGCCGTCATGTGGGCCCTGGCGACCCCGGTGCTCTTTTACTCCGGGTATCCCTTCATCGTCCACACTCTCCGGGGCATCCGCAATCGCGCGGCCACCATGGACACCTTGGTCTTTCTGGGCTCCATGAGCGCGTACGCCTTCAGTGCCGTGCAGGTGCTCAGGGGAGGGGAGGTCTACTTCGACACCGCGGTGATGATCGTCACCCTCATCCTCTTCGGGCGGCTCCTTGAGGCGGGGGCCAGGGGCAAGGGACAGGAGGCCCTGGGCGCCCTCCTGTCCCTCCAGCCCTGTCAGGCCCGGGCCGTCCTGAGCGGCGGAGAGCGGCAGGTCGTTCCCCTGTCTGCCCTCAGGGAGGGCGACCTCCTCGAGGTTATCCCGGGGGAGGCCGTTCCCCTTGATGGCATGGTGGTGGCCGGCGGCGGCGAGGTGGACGAGTCCATGCTTACGGGCGAGCCCATGCCCGTGGGAAAGGCCCCGGGGGAACGGGTCTTTGCCGGGACCGCGAACCTTACGGGGAGCATCACGCTCAGGGCCAGCGGGGGAACCGGAGACACCGTGCTGGCCCGGGTCATCCGCGCGGTCGAGGAGGCCCAGGGACGGGAGGCCCCCGTTCAGAGGGCGGCTGACAAGGTAGTGGGATGGGCGGTGCCCGCCGTCTGCGCTGTGGCGGCGGGGACGTTCCTTTACTGGCTCTCGCGGGGCGTGGGGACCTCGGCCGCCCTCATGAACGCCGTCTCGGTGCTGGTCATCGCCTGCCCCTGCGCCCTGGGGCTGGCCACTCCCATGGCCATGCTGAGGGGCTCCTCGCGGGCCTCCTCGGAGGGGATTTTACTCAGAGGGGGCGACGTGCTGGAGGCCCTGGGCGGGGTGGACGTCGTCGTCTTCGACAAGACCGGCACCCTGAGCATGGGGCGGCCCGCTCTCACCGATGTGGCGGCCACGGGCATGGGCGAGGAGGAGCTCCGTCTACTGGCCGCCTCCCTGGAGAGCCGTTCGGAGCACGCCCTGGGACGGGCCCTGGCAGGGGCCGCCGAGGGCGGCCTCCTTCCGGTGGAGGATTTCAGGGCCCACCCCGGAGGCGGCGTAGAGGGCAGGGTCGGCGGGCGGAACGTCGTGCTGGGGAGCGGGCGTTTCCTCAGGGAGCGGGGCGTCACGTGGAGGCCCGCGGAGGAAGACATGCGGGCCGGCCTGAGCCGGGCGGGGAAGACCGTGGTGGGCCTGGCCCAGGATGGCGGGCTTGCCGGGTGGTTCGCCCTGGCCGACCCCCCGAGGCCCGAGGCGGGCGAGGTCATGAGGGCCCTCGCGGCGAGGGGCCTGGACGTGCGAGTGCGGAGCGGGGATATCCCGGAGGCCGTAAGGACAATGGCTGTGGAGGCCGGCCTCCTGGGCGAGGAAGAACGCGCCGGGGAGGCGGACGTTATCAGGGGCGGGGCCTCCCCCATCGAGAAGGCGCAATACGTCCGCGCTTTGCGGGAATCGGGCAGGAGGGTGATGATGGTGGGCGACGGCATAAACGACGCTGCCGCGCTGGCCGAGGCCCATGTGGGGGTTGCGGTGGGTAAGGCGACCGACGTCGCCCGAAAGAGCGCCGACGTGGTCTTCCTGAGAGAGGACCTTCGGCTTCTCCCTTCTCTCCTCAAGATAGCCTCCCACACGCTTGGGGCCGTCAGGCAGAACCTCTTCTGGGCCTTCTCCTATAATCTGGTCGCTTTACCCCTGGCGGTGACGGGGCTCATCCATCCCATCGCATCGGCCGCACTGATGGCGGGCAGTTCCCTGGTGGTGGCCGCCAACTCCCTGAGGCTCGGAGTGGAGAGGCGCCGCGCTCCCGCAAGCGGAGAAAGAGTGGGCGAGAGGGCGGTGTCCCTTGCCTCTTGACATTTGCCCTCGGAGTGTTAAAGTGGGAGCAAGCCGCTCCCGACGAAGCGTGGCAACAAAGGTGAGTGCCTTCGTGAGAGGGCGCAGCCGGGCGCCCGGGGACCACATATCCAAAGGAGGGACATGGACGGGGAAGGTACACTGGTCAATAAGCCTCTGGTAAGGGGATGGCTTCTCTGGGGTCTCGGCTGGTCCTTCTTTGCCCCCGTGGTGGGCATCCTGGTCTCCCTGAAATTCAACTATCCGAACTTCCTGAATACCGAATACACGGTATTCGGCCGTTTGAGGCCGGTGCATATAAACGGGGTCATCTTCGCCCTGTACTCCACCCTGTTCATCGGGTTGGCCTACTACATGGTGCCCCAGATAACAGGGGTGCGGATGAAATGGGAGCGCGTGGGCCGGCCCCTCATGTGGCTCTGGAACCTGGGTCTGGCCGCGGGGTTCGTCACCCTGGCCCTGGGGTACAACGACGGGGTGGAGGTGGCGGAGTTCCCCTGGCCCGTTGCTCTGGTCCTGTGGCTGGCCGTGGCGGTCCTCATGGTGCAGATTCTGGCGACCCTGGCCGTGCGCAAGGAGGAGAAGCTCTATGTCTCGGCCTGGTACATCATCGCGGCCCTGGTATGGACCACCGTGAGCCTCTTCGTGGGAAACTTTATTCTTCCCTATCACGTCGCCGGCATCAACAACGTCTCGCTTCACGGCCTGTACATCCATTACACGGTGGGCCTCTGGATAACGCCCACAGGGCTGGCCGTCGTCTATTTCTTCTTGCCCGCCGCCTCCAGAAACCCTCTGTACAGCCACCGGCTGGGGCTTCTGGGGTTCTGGTCCCTGGCCCTTTTCTACCCCTTCGTGGGAATACACCACTACATCTTCAGCCCGGTGCTGGACTGGACAGAGACCGTCGCCATCGCGGCGAGCCTGATGCTCATCATCCCGGTGGCGGCGGTGCTGGTGAACTTTTACGGCACCTTGAAGGGCAGGTGGCACACCTTCATAGACAACTTTACCGTGAAGCTTCTCGTCGTGGGCACGTTCTTCTATTTTTTCGGCAGCGTGATGGGCTCCTTCGAAGCACTGAGGAGCATTCAAACGCCCACCCACTTTACGGACTTCGTCATCGCCCATTCGCATCTCACGGTCTTCGGCGGCTACGTGGTCTTCGCCCTTGCCGCCTGCTACCACGTCTGGCCGCGCGTCAGCGACAAGCCCTTCAGCGCCACCATGGCCCGGTGGAGCACCTGGCTCATTATCGTCGGCATCACGGCCATGGGTTTCGGGCTCATCGTTCAGGGCCTCGCACAGGGGACCATGCTCAAGCAGGGGGTCTTCTTCGTGCACAGCCTGGACTCCATGAAACCCTACTGGCTCATGAGGACCCTTGCCGGCGTAACGATGGATACGGGCATCGCGCTCGTTGCCATTAACCTTCTGAGGGGGAAGAAGTGAAGCGGGCGAAAGTAATAGCGCTCACGGCGGGGTTCGTGTTCATCATGGCGGCCATCGGGGTGCAGGCGCTCATCCCGTACTTCACCAGGGACACGCACACGACCAAGGTGTCCACATGGGTGCGCACCGACCTGGGGCTGCTTCAGGAGGTGGACGGCGAGGCCCGGCCCTACCAGGGGAAGGTCAAGCGTGGCCGGGAGATATTCATCAGGGAGGGCTGCTGGTACTGCCATTCCATGTATGTCCGTCCGGTGGCCGGGGAGGACCGCAGGTGGGGGCCGGTCTCTCAGGCGGGAGAGTATGCGTACGACATTCCCCACACCATGAGCACCCGCCGCATAGGGCCCGACATCATCCGCGAGGGCGGCAAGTACGGGGACGACTGGCACCGGGCCCACTTTTTCAACCCCCGCCTCGTGGTGCCCGACTCCATCATGCCCGGCTTCCCGTGGTTTTACAAGAAGTATGAGAAGCCCGCGGAAGAGGAGCAGGAGGAGGCCGGGCGGAAGCTTACCGAGGGGGAGCGCCAGCGCGTCCTTCCCGTGGAGTCCGAGTTTGTTCCCAACGAGGACGGGGAGGCCGTCATCGCCTTCGTCCAGTTCCTGGGGATGAACCGGGGGAAATGGAGAAACGCCTATATCTCCCGGTTGGCCGGCGAGGGGTCCAACGCCATCGCGGACAATGCGTCCCTCGCGCGGGGCAAGAAGAGCTTTAATCGCCGCTGCGCGGGCTGCCACGGCAAGGACGGGAAAGGCGACGGCCCGGCGGCCAGGTTCTTCCGGAAAGTCAAGCCCCGGAACTTCACCCGGGGGGTTTTCAAGTTCCGCTCCACGCCCACGGGCTCGCTGCCCCTGGACACCGACCTGTACCGGACCATCACCATCGGTGTTCGGGGGACGGCCATGCCGCCCTGGAACATGCTGCCGGAGTCGGAGCGGTGGGACATCATCCAGTACATAAAGACGTTCTCCCCGGCGTTCAAGAAGGAGAAGCCCGGAAAGCCCGTCTACGTCCCGGAGGCGCCGGAGCCCACGCCGGCAATGCTTGCGCGCGGCAAGAACCTGTACGAAAAATTCCAGTGCTGGCAGTGTCACGCCAAGGACGGCGAGGGGGACGGCCCCGCCGCCGTGGGTATGACCGACGACCTGGGCAACCCCATCCTGCCTGCGAACTTCACCAACGGGCAGTGGAAAGTGGGCCCGCGGCCGGGGGATATCTTCCGGACCTTGATGACCGGGCTGAACGGGACCCCCATGCCGTCGTATCGGAGCTTCCTTCAGTCCGAGAGCGACACTTGGGCCCTGTCGTACTATGTGCTGAGCTTCGCCGCCGAGTAAAGACGGCGAAGAAAGCGCCCGAGGGGACGCAGGAAGCAGGGCAGAGAAAGCAGCAGGGGAAAGGAGCCCAGGGAAGCGGCGAACCGGCGGAGCGAGGCTGACCATGGAGAAACGAGAGGAGGCAGAAGAGTGAGACATACAGTACCGGCAGGTGTCGCCTTGACGATGTTGCTCGCCGTACTTGTTTTTTCTGCGGCACCCGCGGACGCCTACAAGGAGGAGACGGTGTCCGACGGTGGATCGGTGGTGGGGAGGGTCATCTTCAAGGGGTCGCCCCCCGAGCGGACCATCATACCCAACAAGAACAAGAGCGTGTGCGACGGCATGCGGAAGGAGGCGCTCATCGAGGTGGGCGATGACAATGGGGTGAAGGACGCCGTCGTCTATCTGAAGAGCGTGGAAAGCGGGAAGAGGTGGCCGGCAAAGCGGACCTATACGCTGAACAACAAGAAGTGCGCGTTCGAACCCCACGTCCAGGCGATGCCCGTGGGGGATACCCTGACCATACTGGATTCGGATCCCATTTTACACAATACGCACGGTTTCATCAGGGGCAATACGGTCTTCAACGTGGCCCTTCCCTTCAAGGGCGCCAAGGTGGAAAAGAAGATAAATACAGCCGGGCTCATGCACGTGAAATGCGACGTGCACCAGTGGATGAGGGCCTGGATTTACGTGGCCGACAACCCGTACTATGCCCTGTCTTCGGAGGACGGGGACTTCAGCATCGGGGACATCCCTCCCGGGGACTACACGGTGGTCATTTGGCAGGAAGGGGCCGAGACCGTGGAGAAGCCCGTCACCGTCAAGGCCGGCGGCAAAACGGACATGGGCACGATAGAGCTGAAGGTCCGGCGGGAAGAACAGTGAGCTTGAGGTGAGCCAAAGGAAAAGGGGAAGGGGTGGCTGCTCCGCCGGGGCGCCGCCGCGGAGGCCTTTCCCGGGGGAGCGGGCATGGGCGAAGAGATTGTGATACTGGAATTCATCGTCGCCGTTCTGATGGGGCTTGGGGCGCTCTGCGTGTTCATATGGGCGGTCCTCAGCGGCCATTACGAGGACGCGGAGGAGATAAAGTACCGCGTGCTTCAGAGGGAGCTTTCCGATGAGTGAGGAGACCCGGGAGAAGAAGGAGATACGCATCGGCAGCTACATGCGGGAGAAGACCCCCCTGTGGTTCGTCATCGGCTCGCTGCTGGTGGCGGCCTGGGCGCTTTACTATGTTATCGCCTACTGGGGCGGGTCCGGCCCGGGTGTGGGATACTGATGGCGTTATGTCCGGAGCCGCGTGAGGGCTGAGGCCGCGGGGCTCTGCGCGTGATTACCGGCGAGCTCATCGTCAACCTCCTCCTTATTCTCGTCCTTGCCTGGGTTCTCGGGACCATCTTCCGCCGGTTCGGCCTTCCGGTTATGCTGGGCGAGCTGTTGGCCGGCGTCATTCTCGGCCCCCCGCTTCTGGGAATCGTTACCACCTCTCCTTCCATAGAACTCATCGCGGAGCTGGGGATATTCTTCGTGATGTTTTATACCGGCGTGGAGATGGACCCCAGGGAGCTCATGGAGCACTTCTGGCCCTCCCTGGCCACCGCCGTCGGAGGGTTCGTCCTGCCCTTCGCCCTGGGCTACGGGGCCGGTAGGCTCTTCGGGGCCACGGTCTACCAGGCCCTTTTCATGGGCATGGGCATTTCCATCAGCGCCATCGCTGTGCAGGCCGTCATCTTGCATTCCCTCCGCATAAACCGGACCTACGTCGGCCATATCATCATCGGGGCGGCCATCGCCGACGACATCTTCTCCCTGGTGGCCCTCTCCGTGCTTCTGGGACTGGCCCGGACCGGCACCGTGGAGGTTGCCGGGGTGGCCTGGGTGGTCTTCAAGGTAGTGGCCTTCTTTGCCGCCACCATCCTGGCGGGACAGTACGTCCTTCCCCGCTTTACCCGCAAGCTCCACGACAAGGAGGGCAAGGCCTTCACCTTCGCCATAAGCGTCGCCCTGGCCATGGCGTACCTGGCTGAGCTGGCGGGCCTGCACCTGATTATCGGGGCCTTCCTGGCGGGGCAGTTCGTCAGGAAGGAGATAATGGACCCCGGGATTTTCGACGCCATCAGCGACCGCTTCTTCGGGTTGAGCTATGGCTTCCTGGTGCCCATTTTCTTCGCCTCCCTTTCGTTTCACCTCAATTTCGAGGCAAGCTGGCACTTCGTCCTCTTCGCCGCGGCCCTGACCGCCGTGGCCGTGCTGGGCAAGCTGGTGGGCTGTGGCCTGGGGCTCTACCCCTTCCGCCGCAACGTATGGGAATCCGTCGTGGTGGGCTTCGGCTTGAACGGCCGGGGGGCGGTGGAGCTGGTCATCGCCTCGGTGGTCATCAAGCTCAGCCAAGAGCTCCTCGCCGCGGGGAGCATCGCCGAGCCCCTGCTGACGGAAGTGCAGTTCTCCGCGCTGATCCTCATGGCCTTTGCCACCACGTTTCTGGCGCCCCTCACCCTGAGGTGGTCCGTGCTTCGGACCTGCCTGCCCGACGAGAAGGCGGCCTTCTGCTCCCTGTGGCGGCAAGAGGAAGAAGAGCGGTAGGCCCCGGACCTTTCCCCCGGCTGAAAAGCCCCTTGGAAGGGCGCCGGAAAAGGCGGCGGCCTGCACTCGCCAGGAGATGGGCATCGGTGCCCGTCCGGAAGGTGAGTGGGCTGTGTCGCGACGTCAGTGGCAACGGCGGAAAAGAAATGCTCCTGCGGCAGAGCCGGATTTTTTCAACCCCACCGTTTCGATCCTCCCCAAGGAACCGCCGTCCGGTGCAAGGCGGCTCCCGGTGCGGCGGAGGAGTACCGCTATTTTCTGACCATGTCCTTGAGCTTGCGAGCCGGGGTGAACTTCGGGAACTTCGAAGCCAGTATCTTGATTTTGTCCCCCGTGCGAGGGTGGCGTCCCCAGCGTGACCTTCTCCTGCCGATGGAGAATGTGCCGAAACCGCTCAGTCGGAACTTCTTTCCCCTCTTCAGACTGTCGGTGACGGTGTCCAGCAGGGCTTCCACGGCAGAGCCCGCCTGCCTGAGGGTCAGGCCTGTGTCATTGGAGATTTTTCTTATGAGCTTCTTTTTGTTCATGAAACCCCCTCCCCGTTGTTGTGTGTGTTACATGGCTATTTTACACTTTTTTTCGCCATAGGGGAAGTAAAAGTTAAGGCTCTGCAACCGCCATTATCGAGGTACTGCACAAGGCTCACCCATGCGCGTATAATGGGGATATACGCCGCCTCCGGGGCAAATGGGGATAAAGGAAACAGATGAGCATAAAAAAGGCGATAAACAAGGCGGTGGCCAGGGCCACGAGCCGTTTTCCGGCCATCTCCCGCTTCGTCTCCGAGGGCCGGGAGGCCCTGGAGACCGCCGGAGAGATACCCTGGAGCACTCCCAAGCCCCTGTGCGAGGCCACGGTGGCCCTTGTCACCACGGCGGGCGTGCACCACAAGGACCAGAGACCCTTCGACATGCAAGACCCCCACGGCGACCCCTCGGTCAGGGTCATCGACGTCCGGCGGCCTCTCACGAGCCTGATGATTACCCACGACTACTACGACCACAGGGACGCCGACAAGGACATCAACATTGTCTTCCCCATCGAAAGGCTGTGGGAGTTTCAGGAGGAGGGGGCCCTGGGGAAGGTGGCGGAGCTGCATTACAGCTTCATGGGCCACATCGAGGAGCCGCACGTCAAAACCCTTGTCGAGAAGAGCGCCCCCTGGTGCGCCCGCGAGCTTGCCTCCCGGGGGGTCGACGTCGTCGTCCTGACGCCGGGGTGAGGAATCTGCAACCAGTCCGTGGCACTGGTACAAAGGGAGATAGAAAGGGCGGGCATCGCCACCGTGGGCATCTCCATCGTGCGGGCCTATACCGAGAAGGTCAAGCCCCCCAGGAGCATATACCTGCACTGGCCCTTCGGCCATCCCCTCGGAGAGCCCTTCAACAGAAACCAGCAGCGCGCCGTGCTCATTCGCGCCTTCGAGGCCCTCTATTCCATCAAGACCCCGGGAGAGATCAGGGACATTCCGTACAAGTGGAGGCGGGAGAGCTACGAGGACGAGAAGCTTGACCTCTGCTGAGCGTCCCGATGCTCGATAGCGACCTGCGCGACTTCCGCCGGTGGTTTTCCCGATACGTCCGCTCCTTCGTCCCGCGGTCCGAGGAGGAGCGGCGGAATTTCCTTCTGAAGGAGCGGCACACCCGGGAGGTGCTTCGGAACGCCGAGCGCATTGCTCGCGAAGAGGGCCTCTCCCGGGAGAAGGCCCGGGTGGCGGCCGCCGCGGCGCTTCTTCACGACGTGGGGCGTTTCCCCCAGCTCGCCCGCTACGGAACGTTCCGGGACGCCTCTTCCGTGAACCACGGCCTCCTCGGGGCCAGGGTCATCGAGGAGGAGGGGCTCCTGGCGGGGCTTCCCGAGGCCGAGAGGGATGTCATCCTGGCCGTGGTGCGGTATCACAACGCCTTCCGGGTGCCGGACCTCGGGCGGCCGGAGGCGGAGCTTTGCTTGAGGCTCATCCGGGACGCGGACAAGCTGGACATCTGGCGCGTCTTCTCCGAATGGCACGACACCCCGCCCGGGGAGCGCTCGGCGGCCGCCAATCTGGGGCTCAGCCCCAAGGACGCCTGTACGGACGCGGTGCTGGACGCCGTCAAGGAAGGACGCATACCTTCGATAGACATCTGCCGTACCGGGAAGGACTATGTCCTTGTGCAGCTTTCCTGGGTCCATGACCTCACTTTCCGGACGAGCTTCCGCATCCTGCTCAAGCGCGACGTCCTGGGCCGTCTGGGCCGGGTGCTGCCGGATGGGCCGGCGGTGCGGGAGGCCCTCGAGCGCCTGGCCGCGTACGTCAAGGTGAGGGCAGCCGGGCCGTAAGGGGGTGGCCTCCGGCGCTTCCGGGGGCTCATGGTCCGTTGCCGGGTCGGCTTTCTCGCTCAGAACATGTCGCTGCGGAGGCTCTCGCCCGTGTGCCGGGCGACCTTCGCGCCGGGGCTTTGTGGTAGAATAAACCTCAAAACTTAAGAGCTTGGAGTTCCGGCACATGAAGATAACGGGCGCAGAGATTCTGCTTAAGAGCCTGAAGAAGGAGGGGGTGAAGCACATCTTCGGATACCCCGGGGGCGTGGTGCTGAACATCTTCGACCTCCTCTATGACGATAAAGACCTCAACCTCATCCTTACCCGCCACGAGCAGGGAGCCATACACGCAGCGGACGGCTATGCCCGGGCCTCGGGGAAGGTGGGCGTGGCGTTGGTGACCTCGGGCCCCGGGGCGACCAACACGGTGACGGGAATCGCCACGGCCTCCATGGACTCCATCCCCCTGGTGGTCTTCTCCGGGCAGGTACCCACCATGCTCATCGGCAACGACGCCTTCCAGGAGGCCGACATCGTGGGCATTACCCGGCCGTGCACGAAGTACAACTACCTGGTCAAGGACGTTGGGGACTTGGCCCACATCGTCCGGGAGGCCTTCCATATCGCCTCCTCGGGGCGGCCCGGCCCGGTGCTCATCGACCTGCCCAAGGACGTTACGGCGGGGAAGGCCGAGTTCGTCTGGCCCGAGTCGATGGACATACGCAGCTACAAGCCCCGGTACGAGGGCAACAAATGGATGATACAGAAGGCGGCCGCCCTCATCGCCAAGGCCACCCGGCCGGTCATCGTGGCCGGAGGAGGAGTGGTCCTCTCGGGGGCGCACAAGGAGCTCCGGGAGCTGGCCCAGATGACGGGCATCCCGGTGACGATGACCCTCATGGGCCTGGGCGGTTTTCCGGGCAGCCACAAGCTCTCCCTGGGGATGCCGGGGATGCACGGCACCTATTACGCCAACAAGGCCATCCAGGAGTCGGACCTCCTCGTCGCCGTCGGCATGCGGTTTGACGACAGGGTGACGGGCAAGACCGACTCTTTCGCGCCCCATGCGAAGATCGTCCACATCGACATCGACCCCACCTCCATACGGAAGAACATACGGGTGGACATCCCGGTGGTGGGGGACGTCAAGCGCGTGCTCACGCAGTTGAACAAGGTGCTCAAGGACGAGAAGAAGGAGCAGTGGGCGGCCGTCAAGAAGAAGTGGCTCGCCCAGATAGAGGCGTGGAAAAAGGAGCGGCCCCTCTCCTACGAGGCCAGCGACAAGGTCATCAAGCCCCAGTTCGTCGTGCAGAAGATATACGAGCTCACCCGGGGCGACGCCGTCATCACCACCGAGGTGGGACAGAACCAGATGTGGGCCGCCCAGTTCTACAAGTTCGACAAGCCCCGGCAGTGGCTGACTTCCGGGGGGCTGGGGACGATGGGATACGGCTTCCCGGCGGCCATCGGGGCGCAGATGGCCGTGCCCGAGAAGCTGGTCATCGACATAGCCGGAGACGGAAGCATCCAGATGAACATCCAGGAGCTGGCCACGGCGGTGGTCAACAACCTGCCGGTGAAGGTGGCCATCCTGAACAACCGCTACCTGGGGATGGTCAGGCAGTGGCAGGAGCTGTTCTTCCAGGAGCGTTACTCCCACACCAGCCTCGACGTCACCCCGGACTTCGTGAAGGTGGCCGAGGCGTACGGGGCCGTGGGCCTTAGGGCCGAGAAGCCCTCGGAGGTGGAGCCCGTCCTCAAGGAGGCCTTCTCCACCAGAAAGCCGGTCGTCATGGACTTCGTGGTCGACTGGACGGAGAAGGTCTACCCCATGGTGCCCGCGGGGGCGCCCATCGACCACATGCTGTTTCCCGAGGAGGAGAAACCCGAGAAGAAGAAACTGAGGGCGGTGAAATGAGGCATACCATTTCGTTGCTCGTGGAAAACAAGTTCGGCGTGCTCTCCCGGGTGTCGGGCCTGTTCAGCGGCAGGGGCTATAACATCGAGAGCCTGTCCGTGGGCGTGACCACCGATCCCAGGGTTTCCCAGATGACCATCGTCACCCGGGGGGACGACCAGATCATCGAACAGATAACCAAGCAGCTCAACAAGCTCATCGACGTCATCAAGGTCACCGACATGGTGGAGCTGGAGCACGTGGAGAGGGAGATGATACTCCTGAAGGTGGCCCCCAGGCCGGAGAGAAAGTTCGAGGTCTTCCAGCTGGCCGAGACCTTCAGGGGCAAGATCGTCGACTCCTCGGAGCGCACCTACACGGTGGAGATAACCGGCGACGAGGACAAGATAGAGGCCTTCATCAACCTCATGAAGCCCATGGGCATCAAGGAGCTGGTGAGGACCGGCAAGGTGGCCATCGCCCGCGAGGGCGTAAAGACGTAGGCGGCAGGATACCGAAGGCCCGCGCGCGAGGCAGCCCTCCTCAGGGGCTGCCTTTTTCGTCCCTCAGGAGCCTGTCCGGGCGGGGCCTGCTCCGGAGGGCGTTAAGGATGAGAAGGGCGATGCCCACCGTGAGGGCGCTGTCCGCCACGTTGAAGGCCGGCCAGTGCAGGGAGCCCGCGTGCACGTCTATGAAGTCGCGCACGTGGCCCAGGGCCAGGCGGTCGATGAGGTTGGCAAGCCCGCCCCCGAGGATGAGCGAAAGGCCCACGGCGTCCTCGTCTCCCCGGATGAGGAGAAAGGCCACCAGGGCCATGGCCGCAAGGGTGGCCGCAACGAAGAAGGTGTTGCCCAGGGAGCTGAGCATACCGAAGGCCGCCCCGGTGTTACGGACGTTGACCAGGGTGAGGAAGGGCAGGACATCCACCGGGTGGGCCGGAGAGATGAAGCGCACGGCCAGGAATTTCGTTATCTGGTCCAGGGCCAGGGTGCCGGCGGAGACGGTGAGGGCCAGGGGGAGCTTTCTCATGTAATGTTTCCGTAGCATCTCTGGCAGATTTCCGGCGCCTCGGCCACCTGCCCCACCGTGGTGGACCAGTTCCAGCACCGGGCGCACTTCTGGCCGGGAGCCCGCTCCACGCCCACGCTCAGGCCCGGGACCTCTTCGCTCGCGTATTCCCCGTGGCCCTCGCCCCTCAGGGAGGCCGCCGAGACGATGAACAGGGTGGGCAGGAAGTCCCGGTATCCTTCGAGGAGGGCCAGGAGCTCCCGGTCCTGCGCGTGCAGGACGACCCCGGCCTCCAGGGAGTTGCCTATCATCCGGTCCTTCCGCTTGAGCTCGAGGGCCCTGTTCACCTCGTTGCGCACCGCCATGAGGGTCTCCCATCTTCTCTCCAGGGCGTGGTCGAGGAAACGTTCCTCCACCACGGGGAAGGGCGCGAGGAAGACGCTCTCCGCGGGGGCGTCCTTCGTGAACCGCCAGATCTCCTCGGCGGTGAAGGAGAGGACCGGGGCCATGAGCCGGGTCATGGTGAGGAGGATTTCCCTCAGCACCCACTGCGCGCCCCGCCTCCCGGGGGAGTCCTCCCTGTATGTATAGAGGCGGTCCTTGAGGACGTCCAGGTAAAAGGAGCTCATGTCCACGACGCAGAAGTTGTACAGTCGGTGGTAGACCTCGTGGAAGCTGTAGCGCTCGTAGGCGGCCGTGACCTTCTCGGTGAGGCCCTGGAGGCGGGACATGGCCCAGCGGTCGATTTCTTGGAGCTCCCCGGCGGGCTCTCCCCCGGGGAAGTCGTGGACGTTGCCCAGGAGGAACTTGGCGGTGTTTCTGATCTTCCGGTAGGCCTCGGTCAGGCGGGCCATGATCTCCCGGGATATCTTCACGTCGCCCTTGTAGTCCTCGGCCGAGACCCAGAGCCTCAGTATCTCCGCGCCGGTGCTCTTGATGACGTCCTGGGGGGCGATGACGTTTCCCAGGGACTTGGACATCTTCTTGCCCTGCCCGTCCACCACGAACCCGTGGGTGAGCACGGTGCGGTAGGGTGCGCGGCCCCTGGTGCCCACGGCGGCCAGGAGCGAGCTCTGAAACCAGCCCCGGTGCTGGTCCGACCCCTCCAGGTACATGTCGGCCGGCCAGGAGAGGCCGTACTCCGGCTTCAGGGTGGCCGCGTGGCTCACGCCGGAGTCGAACCAGACGTCCAGGATGTCCGTCTCCTTCTTGAAGGTCCCCCCGCCGCAGGAGGGGCAGCGGTACCCCTCGGGCAGGAGCTCCGGGGCTTCGCGGGAGAACCAGACGTCGGCGGTGTGCTCACGGACCAGGGCGACGATGTGTTCCGAGACGCGGGGGTCGTTTACGGGCGTGTCGCATGACAGGCACGTCAGGACCGTGATGGGCACGCCCCACGCCCTCTGCCGGGAGATGCACCAGTCCGGCCGGCTCTGGAGCATGCCCCGGATGCGGTCCTCTCCCCAGTGCGGAACCCACTGGGTGCGCTCCACCTCGCGAAGGCAGTTCTCCCTCAACGCGTCGTGCTCCATGGAGATGAACCACTGCTCGGTGGCCCGGAAGATGACGGGCTTCTTACACCTCCAGCAGTGCGGGTAGGTGTGGGTGAGCTGGCTGCCGTGCAGAAGAAGTCCCTTTTCCCTGAGGATGTCGACGATGGCGGCGTTGGCCTTGAAGACGAACTGCCCCTCTAGGGCCTCGACGCCCGAGCCCGAGAAGCGCCCCAGGTCGTCCACCGGGGCGTAGATGTCTAGGCCTTCCCGCAGGCCCACCTCGTAGTCCTCCTCGCCGTGCCCGGGGGCGATGTGCACGATGCCGGTGCCCTCCTCCGCGCTGACGAAGGAGGCCGGGACGACCGTGGAGACCCTGTCGACGAAGGGGTGCCGTGCGCGGGCGCCCACCAGGTCGCTTCCCTTGAGGCGGGCCACCGCGATTTCCTCCTCCGGCAGGACGCCCTCCCGGAGGAGCCTTCCCCTGAGGTCGTCGGCCAGGACGAGGACCTCCCCCCGCACCTCCACGGCGGCGTAGATGAAGTCGGGGTTCACCGCCAGGGCCAGGTTGGCCGGGAGGGTCCAGGGCGTAGTGGTCCAGATGAGGAAAAAGGCGTCCTCTCCTCCCAGGCCCAGCCGCTCGCGGTCGGCCCGCTCCACGGGGAACTTCACGTAGATGGACGGAGAGGTCTTCTCAGCGTACTCCACCTCGGCCTCGGCCAAAGCGGTCACGCAGGAGGGGCACCAGTGTACGGGCTTTTTCCCCCTGTAGACGCTTCCCTTCTCGAGGAACGTCATGAGCTCGCCCACGATGGCCGCCTCGTAGTCGTTGGACATGGTGAGGTAGGGGGAGCCCCAGGTGCCGAAGACGCCCAGGCGCTTGAACTCCTCGCGCTGCACCTGGACGAACTTCTCGGCATACTCCCGGCAGAGCCTCCTCTTGGCCAGGATGTCCACCTCGGCCTTCTTGCCCCCGAGCTTCTTGTCCACCTCGAGCTCTATGGGCAGCCCGTGGCAGTCCCACCCCGGCACGTAGGGGGCGTGGAAGCCCCGCATGGCCTTGTACTTGACCAGGACGTCCTTGAGGGTCTTGTTCAGGGCGTGCCCGATATGGATGTGCCCGTTGGCGTAGGGCGGCCCGTCATGAAGGACATAGGAGGGGCCGGAGCGGTTCTTCTCGAGAAGCTTCCGGTAGACCTCCCTGGACTCCCAGAAGGCAAGCATCTCCGGCTCTCGCCGGGGGAGATTGGCCTTCATGGGGAAGTCCGTCCGCGGGAGGTTCAGCGTCTCCTTGTAGTCCCTTTTCTCCTTCGATGTCCGGGCGTCCTGCTCCTGCGGGCTCATCCTGCGCACTCCGTTTGGATTTTTTCCCTGTTTGCGGCCACCGTCCCGGGCTCAGGCAAGCGCTGCCCGGAGGACCGGGGGCGGGACGGGGGGAAGAGGCGGGGTCATTTGACCTCTTCGGCCTCCACTTTCTTCTTCTCCTCCAGGAGCTTCTGTACGAGGTGGTGCGGGAGCTCCTCGTAATGGGAGAACTCCATGTTGTACAGGCCGCGGCCGGAGGTGATGCTGTGGAGCTGGTTTGCGTACGTGAGCATCTCGGCCATGGGCACCAGGGCGCCGACCTTCTGGTTGGTGCCGCCGGGCAGCTGCTCCATGCCCTGCACCTTCCCGCGGCGGCTGTTGAGGTCGCCGATGATGGTGCCCAGGTACTCCTCGGGGGTGGTTATCTCGACCTTCATGACGGGCTCCAGAACGACCGGCCTGGCCTGGGCCACGGCCTTCTTGATGCCCAGGGAGCCGGCTATCTTGAAGGCCATTTCCGAGGAGTCCACGGCGTGGAAGGAGCCGTCGTACAGCGTGACCCGGACGTCCACCATGGGGAAGCCCGCGTACAGGCCCTGGCGCATGGCCTCCTGGATGCCCTTGTCCACGGCGGGGATGTACTGCCGGGGGATGGCCCCGCCCACTATCTTGTCGACGAACTCGTAGCCCGTCCCCCGGGGAAGGGGCTCTATCTCTATCCAGCAGTCGCCGTACTGCCCGCGGCCGCCGGACTGCTTCTTGTACTTGCCCTGTGCCTTGGCCGAGGCGCTGATGGTCTCCCTGTAGGGCACCTGGGGGGCCTTCATCAGGACGTCCACGCCGAACTTTCTCTTGAGCTTCTCCAGGGTCAGCTCCAGGTGGAACTGTCCCATGCCCGAGAGGAGCATCTCGTTGGCTTCCTCGTCCCGGCTGAAGTGGATGGTGGGGTCCTCGTCCAGGACCTTGTGCAGGGCGGTGCTCACCTTCTCCTCCTCACCCTTGCTCTTCGCCTCGATGGCGTAGGTGATGAGGGGCTCGGCGAAGTCCACCTTCTTGTAGATGACGGGGTGGGCGGCGTCGGCGAGGGTGTCGCCCGTGTTGGTCTCCTTGAGCTTGGCCACGGCCGCTATCTCGCCGGGGCCGAGGTTCTGCGCGGAGACCTGCTTTTTCCCCAGCAGGTAGAAGGCCTGGCCCAGCCGCTCCTTGGCGCCGGTCACCGTGTTGACGACGTTGGTCTCGCCGGTCAGGGTGCCGGAGCAGACCCTGAAGAGCGAGAGCTTCCCGGCGAAGGGGTCCGCGATGGTCTTGAAGACGAAGGCCGAGAAGTGCTCATCCGGGGAGATGTCGCGCACCACCTCGGAGCCGTCCCGGGGGTCGGTGCCGGCGAGGGGACGGAGCCCGGCCATGTCCTGGGGAGAAGGCAGGCAGAGGAGGACCGCGTCCAGGAGCGTCTGGATGCCGACGTTCTTGAGGGCCGACCCGCAGGTGACGGGGATGAACCTCCGCTCCAGGGAGCCCTTCCTTACCCCCGTGAGGAGCTCCTCGGCCGTGAGCTCCGCGCCCTCCAGGTACTTCTCCAGGAGCGCGTCGTCGAGCTCGGCCACTTTTTCCACGAGCTTCTTCCGGTAGGCCTGCACCCGCTCTTCCATGTCGCCGGGGACCCCGCACTCCGAGGGCTTGCCGCCGGCAAAGGTGTAGGCCTTCATGCCCAGGAGGTCCACCACCCCGGAGAAGCCCTCTCCCGTGCCGATGGGCAGATGAAGCGGTACGGCCTCCAGCTGGAAGGTCTTTTCGAAGGCCTCGGCCGCGGCGTAAAAGTCCGCCGAGTCCCTGTCCATCTTGTTTATGAAGACCAGCCGGGGCAGGGCGAACTCCTCGGTGTACTGCCAGAGCCTCTCGGCCTCGCCCTTGACGCCGCCGATGGAGCTTCCCACCAGGAGGGCTCCGTCCGCAGCCCTCATGCCGCCGCGGCTGTCCTCCAGGAGGTTGATGAACCCCGGAGTGTCGATGATGTTCAAGCGGGTGTCCTTCCAGGTGCAGAAGGCAAGGGTGGAGGTGACCGTCATCTGCCGGTCCACGGCCTCGGGCTCGTAGTCGGTGGTGGCGGTTCCCTCCTGTACGGAGCCCAGCCTGTCGACGGCCCCGGCATCGAAGAGAACGGCCTCGACCAGGGAGGTCTTCCCGGCCTTGCTGTGGGCGACGACGGCGATATCACGCAGTTTGTCGATGGCGAAATTCGGCATACGATAACCCCTCCGTGCTGAGAGTGTTCAGTTTTCCAGAATTTCTTCGACGACGGGCTTGTACTGCACGCTCTTCTGGGCCCTCATGCTCCAGAGCTTCACAAGCACGAAGGAGAGGGCGAAAAACAGGAATCCGAAGATGGCCGAGACGCCGTCGGAATCCATGGAGGAGAAGTACGGGCTCAGCACCTCCTTGCCCAGTACAGCCCCGATGATGAGGGCCAGGGCCGGGAGCCCGTAGACCATGATCGACCCCTTCACATAGGTGTACGGCGTGAGGGCCACCCGTACGCGCTGCCCCACCTTGGCCTGGGCCTTGTTGAACGCTTCGATGACGGCCCCGTCGTCCGTGAGGATGCAGGTGCCGGCGGTACAGTGCTCGCACACGCTTTTCTTCTCTACGGTGACGAGCGCGTGGACCCCCTCGATGCCTGTGACAAGCCCTACTTCTTGTTCCATCGGTGATACTCCATTGTACCACATATATAAAGAAAATTTTGGTCCGGAGGCGGGGCCTCTCTCCGGGGCGAACCTCGAACATGTCGGGGACCCCTGCGGGGGCGGCCCGGTGCCTCTCCCGAGATTTCCCGGTGCTTCCCCATGCTATAATCACCGGGACGATGGGTGAGGAGATGCACTATCCCCTGATTCCACCGGAGAGGGCCGACGACATCCATGGCATCGAGCACATGGACTCCGCCGACCTCGTCCTGTTCCTTGCCGGAAACCAGTTCATGGCCGCTCCGAAACTCCTGGCCGTCTTCAGGTCCCTCTATCCGGACGTACGGGAGATATTTTACGAAACCCTCCCCCCGGGGCTCGAGCTCAGGCAGATACTGGCCGGCGGGGCGATGTTCCGCGGCATGAAGCTCACGGGCAGGCCCGACGTATACACGTCCGTCACCGAGGAGGCGATGGAGAAACTGAAGGCAGCCGGACGGATAAGGGAGTATTCCCTTTACCTCCGGAACCGCCTCGTGCTCATGGTGGCCAGAGGCAACCCCAGGGGCATATCAACGGTGGGAGACCTTGCGCGGGACGAGATAGTGGTCTCCCAGCCCGGCGAGCTTGAGGACATCAGGCATTATACGAGGCTCATGTACGTAGCCTCCGGGGGCGAGGAATTGGCCCGCAGGGTGATGGAGGGGAAACAGGCCGAGGGCACCACGCTCGCCACCGTGGTGCACCACCGGGAGACCCCCCGGAGGATTACCCAGGGAGCGGCCGACGTGGGGCCGGTCTGGTTCACCGAAGTCCTGAACGCTCAGAAGGAAGGCCTCGAAGTCGATGCCCTCGAGGTAGGCCCTCAGTGCGACCAGAGGGACAGGGTCGGATATTACTGCGCCGCCTTGGCCGACGCGCCCCACCCGGGAAACGCACGCCGCTTTGTCGATTTCCTCGCCTCCGAGACCGCTCAAGATGTCTTTGAGGAATACGGGTTTCTGGCGATACGGAGACAACGCTGACTGGGGATTTTCCCGTACATTGAAAGCTCGGGAGGAACCTGTTTTTCGTCTTGGTTCCGGCATCTGCGTGCACACCGTATCATGCTTCTCATAATATATCGGAGGTGGCGTCATGGGGATAGGCAGTGTGAAGGGCGGAGTGACGTTTCGGAGGGGCGGATGGGCCATTGTGCTTTCTCTTGCGGTTTTTCTCCTTTCGGCACCGTCCGCATGGGCGCAGGGCTCCGTGGAGGAATGCCTCGCTCAAGGCCTCATAGAGCAGATTACATGCCTCTCGGACGTGGCTGCCGCGAAAAAAGACCCTTCTCTCTGCGATGCCGCCAAGCACGAGGGAGTCAAGTACCAGTGCTACGCCGTGGCGGCCGAGAAGCTGGGCGACTGGAAAATCTGCTTCGATATACCGCGGGAACCCGATGAGTCCCTGAAGCTCCGCGACCTTTGCATAAGCGACGTGGCCGAAAAGGCCGGGGATGCCGCGCTCTGTGAAAAGATACGGACCCGGAACTTCAAAGACAGCTGCTATCTGAAGGTGTACGGCAAGACGGGCGATGAGGCGCTCTGCGAGAAGATAGCAGACCCCGGGCTTAAAAGCTTATGCACCGGGGAGCCCGTGTTGGTAAAGTAGACGGAAGCGGGCTGTCCGGTGCTCTTCCTCTCACGCTCATAAGGGCTTGGGCCGGCTCACGCGGGGGCATCGGAAGAACAATCCCTGCTGCCGGAGCAGCACGAAACCGGCTTGTTTTTACCGAAATGAAGGGCCTATAATCCTAAACATATTGCCAAACGCCACTGCAAAATGGGGAGGCCATTCTTGAACATACAGCAAACCGTAACCAAGTCCTTGAGAAGCAGGATCTTCCTTACGCAGGTGTTTGGTGCACTGGTATTTTTGACATTGCTGTTTTCGGCCGAAGGCTGGGAGTCCAGGAACGCTCTGCTCGAGGGGTCGCTGTATCTTGCCGGGGTCGTCCTTGTGGCGCTGTGTCTGGTGGGCAGGGCATGGGGCCTCTCCTACATAGCCGGCAAGAAGAACAGAATGCTCGTTACCACGGGGCCGTATTCCCTGTGCAGAAACCCCCTTTATTTTTCGAGCTTCCTCGGCGCGGTGGGCCTGGGCCTTTGCACCGAAACGTTTACGATGACCGCTGCCGTCCTGGTCGCCTTCGCCCTGTATTATCCCGGGGTCATACGCAGGGAGGAGCTGGAGCTCCGCGAGCTCTTCGGGGCGGAGTTCGAGGCATACCAGCGGAGCGTGCCGGCGTTTTTCCCCTCCTTCAAGGCTTTCGTGGAGGACGAAACGATGCTCATCTCCGTGCGCGCCTTCAGAAACGGCCTCAGGGACCTCGGCTTTTTCATCGTGGTCGTGGGGCTCCTGGAGTTCATGGAAGCCCTGCACAGGGCCGGCGTGCTGCCGACCCTCCTGAAGCTGTATTAAGAGCCGCCCGTGCCCAAAACTAGATAAGTCCCGCGCCCGAGGGGCAGAAGTTCCAGGACCGCGCTTTTCCCGGCCATGCGCCCGTCCTCAGATGTGCTCTATCTCGTCGGCACCGGCCTCTTCCTGCTGCTTTTTCTTCTTGATGCTCCGCTCGATGTACCTCTGTGCCGCGTCCCTTCCCCCGAGGCCGAAGGCGATGGAAAGGGCCAGCACAACCCCTCCGAAGATGATGGTGAAGGCGATGATGATGGTTTCCTTGCCGATGCCCAGCTGCTCCAGGGCCATCGTTATGGTGAGGGCGAAGATGCTGTACTTGACGCCCTTTCCCACCAGTCCCGAGAACGGGATGTTGGCGTTGACGGCCGTGATGAGGGCCGCCCGGCCGAGGAAGTTGCTGAGCAGATACCCCAGAAACAGTATCAGGATGGCCACGAGGATGTTCGGCAGGTAGATGAAGAAGTCCCTCAGCAGGTACTCCACCTGGGGAATCTCCAGGACCCCCAGGGCGACGATGGCGAAGATGAATATGGTGATGTACTCCACCAGGCGGGCCAGGAGCGCGGAGACCGGCTCGCGGATGCCCCCCCTGTGCAGCACCTCGGTGATGCCCCAGCGCTTGGAGACGCTGTCCACGTGGAAAAGCTTGAAGAGGTAGTTCGCGAGTATCTTGAGCACCCTGGCCAGGATGAAGCCCGCGATGAGCACCAGGAGGAAGCCCAGCACGTTGGGCAGGTACTGGATGACGTTTTCGTAGAACTTCTCGAAAGGTTCGACGAGGAGCCTTTTTATGGAATCGTTCATGGGGCGCCCCCTTTCTTTACTCCTACCAGTTTTCTAGGAGGAAATCCTTCTTTTCCTCGAATTTCAGGCACGACTTCTCGATGATTTCCTCGACCTCCTCGGCTCCGCTCTCCAGGGTGGAGACGAGATGGACCTCAGGTACTCGAGGACCTCCGGGGGCATGAACCTCTCCCAGAGCGGGGAGAGCTCCTGCAGGCCCAGGGTGAACTTGTCTATCATCCTCTCCAGGTGTACGTGGACGGGCTCGAGCCCCACGCCGTAGCGGAAGCCGAAGACCTCCGTGGGCTGGGAGTCCTGCACATTCTTCCACACGTCGTGATACTCGATCATGAGCTCGAAGACGGTGCTCATCACCTGGTGGAGCATGGCGCTGAGGTCGGCTCCGGGGTCCTTGGGGTCGTGGATCTTGGCGCCGAGGAAGGACTGGCAGACCCGGAACTTGTTGGCCACCGCCGTGGTGGTCATCCAGATGTCGATGCCGAAGCGGGCGATGTCGCTCTCCCAGACGTCCTTGGTGAGGTAGAACTTGGCCAGCTCTCCGGAGAAGCCGAAGTCCCCGCCGATGGGCTGCCGGATGCGGAGGCCGTACAGCGCGCGGGTGATGGGGTAGACCAGGCTGTTGGTGATGGTGCCGTCGTACTTGTGCCTGAGGTAGTAGGGGGCGACGAAGTCGTAGCCGCGCTCCAGCACCGGCCTCAACAGGAGGTCTATCCACTCCGGGGTGATGCTCCGAAGGTCCGAGTCCACCACCGCGCAGGCCTTGGCCTCCAGCTCCTTGGCTATCTCGAAGATGGTGCGGAAGGCGCTTCCCTTGCCGGGAACCCCGTGGTAGGGGGTGATTATCTTCTCCATGGGGTTCATGCGCTGGGGGATGAGTAGGGAGCCGAAATCATCGAGCATGGCTTTCGTTACCACCCCGGCCGTGTCGTCCTTGGAGCCGCCGTCGGAGTTGACCAGGACGGCGGAGCGGTCGGGGAAGTACTTGCTGATGCCCGCCTGCACGGCGCGCACCACGTGGCCGATGGTGGACGCGTTATTGTAACTGGGGACGCCGACGACGATGTCGGCCCTCTGGATCTCGGAGAGCTTCTCCTGGACCTCTTTCCTGAGTATGACGCTGGCTATGGACGGCCCTCCGGACGTTTGGCGTTCTGCGCCCCCTGCTGCCGGCACCGGGAGCAAGGAAGCCGGCTATCGAAGCTCCCGGGCGATGAGGCAGCCGGACGTCATAACCGTGCCCCGTCCCCGGCCACGCGATGCCCGGCGCTTTCCCGGTCCATGAAGGCCGCGATGCCGTGCCCGGGCGGGCTCTCAACCCCGGTGCTCATCACGGGGACGGCCTCCTTCATAGGGGCGGGTTTCTCGGTTCGGCAGTCCCCGAGCTTGAGCGTTCAGACATTGTATAACGGGCCGTCCCCAAATGCAATAAGTTCTCTTTCTCGCTCGCACCTGGCTTTCCGGAGAAGAGGAACAAGGCACGCACCGGAGGGTGCAAACCGATGAGCGGATGCAGGGGGCAGAAGGGGCGGCAGCCGGACGAAGGCCGTCGGACCATGTGCAAGAGATTCTTGGCGGTGCCGGCGGGAGCGCCTTGCGTATCCCGGGACGCCGGTATGTTACGGCGGGGCGGCCAATTTTAGTGAGGCTCTTCGGGAAACGTGCAAAACGGTCAGCCGGATTCCTCGTGTGGTGGTTCCCGGGTGTATCAGTAGGACATCTTTTCGCGGGGCCTTCTTTCCGGGACGTAAACGTGCGGGACCTCGCCGTCGTTCCATTGTCTGGATACATAAAGGCCGCAATAGCAGCTGCCGAACTCCTCCACGTCGGGCCCGCGATACACGCAGGGGCAGATGATGTCTCCGTCTTTCCGGCGGTCGCCCGTCGCCAGCCTGCAGGGGCAGGACATGTAGCCGTACCTTTCTCTGTTTACAAGGAGGCTTTCGAGCAGGCCGTAAACCCAGTCCCTGTCCTTGTTGAAGAAATAGCCCTTGGGCTCCTGGGCCTTTCCGAGCATTTCGTACAGCTCTTTCGCGGTCACCTGATGCCCAGCGCCTCCCTGATCTCGTCCCGCTTGAAGCCCACGATGACCCTGTCGCCTATGACGATGGTGGGAAACGTGCACAGCGGGTTCAGTTTTTTCATCTCCTCGAGCACCGAACGCTGCTTGTCGCCCGAGAGCAGGTCAACGTCCGTGTATTCATAGTTGACGGAGTTTTCCGCCAGAAACAGCTTTGTTGCCCTGCAGTAGCCGCAGGTGCTCAACGTATACATCCTTACAGTCGGCATATGCCCTCTATGGCCCTCCAGGGTATAGCACGGTCAAATAATCATGAGGGCGACAGGCGCTCTTCATCTGTTGAGTCCTTCCTAATAACCTAAGGCTTTCCGTGATTTCTGTCAAACACCCGTCCGTACCCCGTCCCGTCTTGGGAGCCAGGGGATTCCTCCCGGGAAAGTCTATCGGACCGATGTCAGCCGGCGTATAATCTATCAGAAGGGACTCCTTATGGGACATGCAGCGGGAAAAGACGTTTACGGGAAGCTCGGGAGAAAGCTCGACAATCTCACGATGAGGGCTCCTCGCAATGAAACGTTCCACTCCATCCTGAGGGAGCTTTACTCCGCCGAGGAGGCTGATTTCGCCGCGAAGCTGCCGTATACACTGTCCACGGCGGACCGCATAGCAAAGAGCACGGGATGCGACGGCGCCAAAGTGCGAAGACTTCTCGACGGCCTGTGCTCAAAGGGCCTCGTCATGGACCTTTGGATAAGAGGCGAGTTTCACTACATGCTTTCTCCCATCGTGGTCGGGATATTCGAGTTCACGATGATGAGGACGGGGCCCGACCTCGACGTGAAGACATGGGCACGACTTTTCCACGCCTACATGCAGGACGATGCGTCTCTCTATGCGGCCAACTGCAATAACGGCGAGCGGGTTTCCATTATCAGGACCCTGCCGCACGAAGAGATGATGCACCCGACCGATTACAGTGAAATTATGGATTACGAAAAAGCCGCCTCCCTCATCCACGCATCCGACAGGTTTGCCATTGGTCTTTGCTCCTGCAGGCACACGATGCTGCATGCCGGAAAAAAGACTTGTGACGTTCCTCTGGAAAAGTGCTCCGTCTTCGGTTACGCCGCCGAGTTCATGATAAGGCGCGGTCTTGCCAGGGAAGTCTCCAAGACCGAGATGCTTGAAAACCTCGCCCGCTCCAGGGAGACGGGGCTTGTCCTCAATGCCG
>JARRLN010000001.1 GCA_037386965.1 Nitrospirota bacterium | reverse complement strand
GCACAGCAGCGCACATAACCTGTACTTACATTAGTAAGGACGGCTGCCGAAAGTATGTGAAGCGGATTACAGAAGGGAAGGATGGGGAGGGGGACCTTTTTATGCACTTTTGGGCTATAATGCCAAGGTGGAAATCGTTGATTTCAAGAACAAATTGCGTGCCCTGGCCGCGAAATTCGAGAGGAGAGGAAGATATTCGAAGAATCCTCCAAAATTAGTTGGTAAGAGGGTATTTCTAAGGGTTCTGCCCATGATAATTTGAGGATTACTAAAGGGAATGAATTATAGAGGCTCTTATAGAAAACTCCTTGATAATGCAAAGGCTGCCATGGTTGCTGCCATAGAGATTTATAATAAGCCTATCTTCAAATACAGGGACGAGTGTTTCATAATTTTACTCTTGAATGCTTGGGAACTGGCCTTGAAGGCTCTTTTGTCAAAAAATGGACAGTCCATCTTTTATCCGAAGAAAAGAAATCAACCATACAGGACTCTATCTTGGAAGGACGCATTGACGAAGTCAGAGGTTCTCTTTCCAAAGAGCATCCCTTCTTTGCCTGTAAGAAGAAATCTTGAATTACTAAGTACTTATCGGGATAATGCAGTTCACTTCTATAACGAAAAAGGATTTGGAATCCTTGTATGTGCACTTGCCCAAACAAGCATAATTAATTTTAAGGACCTTCTGGCTGAAGCCTTTGATGCAAAGATAGAAGAAGAGGTTAATTGGCAACTGCTGCCACTTGGGTTTTCAACGCCAATTGACCCTATAGCCTACATATCAGAAAAGACGAACAGAGAAAAACCTACCAGAGCTGTGAAACAGTACTTATCCGAATTGGCTGAATCCGTCGATGAAGTGCAAAGAAATAATTATGATACGGGCCGACTGTTGACCGTTTTTAGTGTGAAACTTGAATCAACTAAGAAAATAGAGCGCGCTGACGTTGTCGTGGGTCTCGAAGGCGTGGTAAAGTCAGGCGGACCCTTAGCCATAGTCAAGACTCAGGATCCAAACATTACTCACCCATTGAGGCAGAAAGACATAGTTGATACAATCGCAAGCCTTCACGGCTTTAATTTTACGTCACATGTATTCCAGGCGATTGTGTGGAAGTATAACCTGAAGGAGAAGGCTGAGTATTGTTGGCAAGCCGAGGAGGGAGTTTTAACTAAGTATTCGAGAGACGTGATTGCTTGGGTGAAGCGTCTCACGAAGGCCGACATCGAGGATGCTTTAAAGGACTATAAGTCGCACCTTCGAGCAAAGAGGGAGCGCAGCAATTAGGCACCGGCTGTTTGCACGGTGTAACAGTCGTATATCAGCAACAAGCGCAGCACATCTTTCATGTATAATCAACCCCATGTTCGGACCTCTCCGCCGCCTCTATGACTGGGTGCTGCACTGGGCCGAGACGCCCTACGGCTCGCCGGCCCTGTTTCTTCTGGCCGTGGCCGAAAGCAGCTTCTTCCCCGTCCCCCCGGACGTCCTGCTCATCGCCCTGGGGCTTTCCATCCCCCGGAGGTCTTTTCGCTATGCCGCGCTCTGCACCGTGGGCTCCGTGCTGGGAGGCGCCCTGGGGTATTACCTGGGGACGGCCTTCTGGGACCTCATCGGGGAGGGGATACTCTTTCATTACGTGGACCGGGCCGGGTTTGAGGCCGTGCGCGAGTACTTCCTGCAGTACGAGGGCTGGGCCATCGCCGTGGCCGGCTTCACCCCCATTCCCTACAAGGTCTTCACCATCTCCGCCGGGTTCTTCCGGGTGAACTTCGGCGTCTTCATGCTGGCCTCGGCGCTCTCGCGGGGGGCCCGGTTCTTCCTCATCGCCGCTCTCATCTATGTCTTCGGCCCCTCGATACGGAGCTTCATAGACCGCTACTTCAACGCCCTCACGGTGGCCTTCATGGTGCTTCTCGTCGGCGGGTTTCTCCTCATCCGCTACGTCCTCTAGCCCTCCACGGGGGCACAAAAAGTGTGCAAACCGGCTTGTGAAACCACGGTGGGGCGGATTATAATTGGTGAATGGGCGAGGTGTGTCCGGACTGTAGGCAGGCCCCGGAGCTTTGCACATGCTGTGCCGGATGAGGGCACGTGTGCCCCCTGGAGCGGGGGGAATTATTCTGCCCGGTCTGTAAGCCCGAGCCCCGCGGGCAAAGCAGGGGAGGGTAGGCGCGGAGCGCCTTGACTTTAAAGGATAAATCAGGTAGCATATTCTTTCTTTTGGTTCTTTAAAAAAATGAAGATCCAAGTCTCACGGATACCCGAAGAGGGTCTGGACATAGAGGGCGAAGAGGCGTTTGTCGACGAGGATGCGGGGCCTGTCACGGCGAAGGTGAGCCTTCGGGTCGAGAAAGTCGAAGAGGACGTCCTCATGAGGGGAGAGGCCACGGCCGGACTCCGTCTGGTTTGCAGCCGCTGCCTCAAGGAGTTCGAGAGGGACCTCACCGTCCCCCTGGACCTTGCCTTCTCCCCCGAGAAGGAGATGGGCGAGGAAGAGGAGCACGAGCTGGCCGAGGAGGAGATGAGCACCGGCTTTTACAGCGAGGACGAAATCGACCTCGCCGAGGTGGTCCGCGAGCAGATGCTCCTGAACATCCCCATGAAGTCCCTCTGCGACGAGGCGTGCAAGGGCCTCTGCCCCCACTGCGGAGCGGACCTCAACGTAGAGACATGCGCCTGCGGGACCAGGGAGGTCGACCCCCGTCTCAAGGCTCTGGAGAAGTTTTTCAAGAAGGGAGAGAACTAGGAATGGCAAACCCGACACACAGACATACCCGGTCCCGGCGGGACAAGAGGAGGGCAAACTGGAAGGGGCAGAGCCCCAATGTCATCCTCTGCCCCGAGTGCGAGGAGCCCAAGCTGTCCCACCGGGCCTGCCCTCACTGCGGGTCGTACAACGGTCGGAAGGTCCTGGAGATAGTCGAAAAAGAGGCATGAAAATCGCCCTTGACGCCATGGGCGGTGACTTCGCTCCGGCGGTCACCGTCGAAGGTGCCGTAGAGACCGTCAACGAGCTGCCCGACACGGAGGTGGTCCTCGCCGGCGACGAGCCCGCCTTGCTCCGAGAGCTTTCCTCAAAGAAGTATCCCCAGGGGAGAATATCCATCGTCCACGCCACCGAGGTGGTGGGCATGGAGGAGCCGCCCTTGCAGGCGGTGCGGAAGAAGAAGGACTCCTCCCTCCGGCGTGCCGTGGAGATGGTCAAGGCGGGCCAAGCCGATGCCGCCGTAAGCGCCGGCAACTCCGGGGCCATGATGGCCCTGGCCCTCTTTCTCCTCGGGCGGAGCGAGGGGGTGGAAAGGCCGGCCATAGCCACGGAGATGCCCTCCTTTGAAAACCCCTTTCTCCTCCTGGACGCCGGGGCCAACGTGGACTGCAGCGCGGAGAACGTCCTTCAGTTCGCCTTGATGGGGGACGCCTACGTGCGGCTCGTCCACAAGGTGCCGCGTCCCCGGGTGGGCCTTCTGTCCATTGGCGAGGAGCCCTCCAAGGGCAACGAGCTCACCAAGGAGGCCTTCAAGCTCCTGGAGAAATCCTCCGTGAACTTCATCGGCAACATAGAGTCCCGGGCCGTTTTTCTGGGGCACGCCGACGTGGTGGTCTGCGACGGCTTCGTGGGCAACATCTTCCTGAAGACCAGCGAAGGGCTCGCCGAGGTCGTCCTGAAGATGATACGGCGCGAGATCGGCGCCTCCAGGGTGGGCAAGCTCGGCTATCTCCTCATGAAGTCCGGCATCCGGAATTTCAAGAAGAAAACCGACTATGACGAGTACGGCGGCGCCCCTCTCCTGGGGATACGCGGGACCTGCTTCATAAGCCACGGGCGCTCCAGCCCCAAGGCCATCAAGAACGCCCTCACCAAGGCCGCGGAGTTCGCCCGCACCCGGGCCCACGAGGCCATCTCGGCCGAGATCAGGGAATACCATGCATCGGGAAAGACCCCCGTTGCGGGCTAGGGTCGTCGGGACGGGCTCCTACACGCCCGGGCACGTCCTTACCAACCACGACCTGGAAGAGATGGTCGATACCTCCGACGAGTGGATTACCGAGCGCACGGGCATCAAGGAGAGGCGGATTGCGGCCGAGGACGAGAACACGAGCGACCTGGCCTACGAGGCCTCCGTCCGGGCCCTCAGGGACGCCGGCGTAAAGCCCAAGGACGTGGACCTGATTGTGCTCGCGACCATGACTGCCGACATGCCCGTTCCCGCCACCGCGTGCATCCTGCAGAACAAGCTCGAGGCGAAGCGGGCCGTCGCCTTCGACGTGGGGGCGGCCTGCTCGGGTTTCCTCTTCGCCCTTTCCGTGGCCGAGAACTACGTGAAGACCGGCGCCGCCGGCCGCGTCCTGGTCGTGGGAGCGGAGGTCCTTTCCCGGTTCGTAAACTGGCAGGACCGGAGCACCTGTGTGCTGTTCGGCGACGGGGCGGGGGCCGTTGTCCTGGCGCCCGCCGAAGGGGATGAGGGCATCCTCTCGGTGGAGCTTCACTCCGACGGCTCCCTGGGCAACCTTCTCTGCCTGCCCGGGGGAGGAGCCCGGAGCCCGGCCTCCCCGGAGAGCCTCCAACAGGGGCTTCACTATATCCACATGAAGGGCAACGAGCTCTTCAAGGTCGCGGTCAAATCCCTGGAGAAGGCCGCCCTGGAGTGCCTGAAGAAGAACAAGATGAAACCCTCGGAGGTCTCCCTGCTCGTCCCGCACCAGGCCAATCTGCGGATAATCCAGGCCACCGCGAACCGCCTGAAGCTCCCCATGGAGCGCGTGATGGTAAACCTGCAGACGTACGGAAACACCTCGGCGGCCTCCATCCCGCTGGCCCTGGACGAGGCCGTCAGGACCCGGCGCGTGCGGGACGGCGATTACGTCCTCATGGAAGCCTTCGGCGGCGGGCTCACCTGGGCCTCCGCCCTTGTGAAATGGGCGGCCTGAGGAGCCGCTTCCAGCAAATAAAAAAAGAGGGCCCCTCGAGGGGCCCTCTTTTTTTCATGCGCGTCAGGCTTTGATGAGCTTTTGCAGTATCTCCAGGGGCAGGGGGAGGACGGTGGTGTTGTTGGGGCTTCCGGACATCTCCGACATGGTCTGAAGATACCTCAACTGGATGGCGATGGGCTCGGTGGCGATGACCTGGGCGGCCTCGGTCAGCCTCTTGGACGCCTGGTACTCGCCCTCGGCGTTGATGACCTTCGCCCTCCGGAGACGCTCCGCCTCGGCCTGCTTGGCTATGGCCCTCTGCATCTCCTCCGGGAGGTCCACGTTCTTCACTTCCACCGCGCTGACCTTTATGCCCCAGGGCTCGGTCTGGTCGTCTATGACCTCCTGGAGCTTGGCGTTCAGCTCGTCGCGCTTGGAGAGAAGGTCGTCAAGCTGGCTCTGCCCGAGAATGCTCCGAAGGGCAGTCTGGGCGAGCTGGCTGGTGGCGTAGAAGTAGTCCTCCACCTCCGTGATGGCCTTGGCAGGCTCCATGGGCCGGAAGTACACCACGGCGTTGACCTTCACCGTAACGTTGTCCTCCGTGATGACGTCCTGCGGGGGGACGTCCATGGTGATGGTCCTCAGGCTCACCTTCACCAGCTTATCCACGCCGGGGATTATGATGATAAGCCCCGGTCCCTTGAGGGGGACAAGCCGCCCCAGCCTGAAGACGACACCCCGCTCGTACTCCCTCAGCACCTTGATGGCCGAGAAGAGAAAGAAGGCCACGAACAGGATGATAACGACAAAGACCGTAAAGCCTGTTCCCATGTCGGGCATTGCTGCACCTCCCCTGTTGTTATGTGGATGTTTTCCTTACCTTGAGCTTGAGCCCGTTGGCCGATTCCACCGTCACCGGCTCACCCTTGGCAATGTGCTCGTCGCTTACGGTCGACCATATCTCCCCGTGCACGTTCACTTGTCCGCCCCGGGGGGTTATGTCCGTCACGGCCTTTCCCCTGAGTCCCACCAGGCCCTCAAGGCCAGTGGAGGGCCGGGCCTTGTGGGCCTTTATGATGAGGCCGATAACGATGGTAAAGAAACCCGCTGTGAGAGCAACCGCGGTGACCACCACGGAGAGGGAGAGCTTGAAGAACGGGCCCGCCTCAAAGAGCATGAGGGAGCCGATGGTCATCGATATGATGCCGCCGATGGTGAGGGCGCCGAAGGAGGTCACCTGGGTTTCGAGAATGAAAAGGACGATGGCCAGAAGCACGAGCAGAAGCCCCGCATAATTAACGGGCAGGGTCTGCAAGGAGTAGAACGCCAGGATAAGGCTGATGGCCCCGACGACCCCGGGGAAGATGGTCCCGGGGCTGACCATCTCGAAGAATATACCGTAGAACCCGAGAATCATGAGCATATAGGCCACGTTGGGGTTGCTGAGGAAGTCAAGCACCTTGTAGCGGAAGCCCATCTCCTCGCGCACGACGTGCGCCCCTGCGGTATTGAGCCTCTTCTCCCCGGCGGCTGTCTCCACGGTCATCCCGTCCATCTGCGCCAGCAGCGACTGGACGTCCGGTGCCACAAAATCGATGACGTTATTTTTCAGGGCCTCCTCTTCGGTGACCGAGACGCTCTTTCTCACGGCGTCCTCGGCCCATCGGGCGTTCCGGCCCCGGCTCTCGGCCAGAGAGCGGATGTAGGCGGCCGCGTCGTTGGCAACCTTCTCGGCCATGGTCTCGTCCATCTTTCCGCCCATGGCCACGGGGTGGGCGGCGCCGATGTTGGTCCGCGGGGCCATCGCGGCCACATGGGCGGCGATGGTGATGAAGGTGCCCGCGGAGGCTGCCCGTGCACCGGGCGGCGCCACGTAGACCGCCACAGGCACGGTGCTGGCGTTCATCTCCTTGATGATGCTCCGCATGGACGTATCCAGCCCCCCGGGGGTGTCAAGCTCCATGACCAGGGCTTCCACGCCCTGCCGTTGGGCCTTCTCGAGCTTTCTCGTGATGAACTCGGCCGAGACCGGGCCGATGACACTCTCCACGGTGATGACCATGACCGTAGGGATGTCTCCCCGTTCGCGGCCTTCCTGTGCCCCGGGGGAACTGCCGGCAGGGGCCAGAAACGCCCCGGTGCCCAGAAGAAGGAGAAGCAGCAGGGATGCTCGTTTCAACATATATGATTATAACAGAAGAGTTTCCCCCGGACGTGTGCGCGCTCCCGCGCCTCAGCGGTAATTGACGAACTCCATGTGAAAGTCGAAGTCCCGTTCCTTCAGGGCCTGGATGACGGACTGCAGGTCGTCTATGTTCTTCCCTTTCACCCGCAGCTGGTCTTTCTGGATCTCGGTCTGCACCTTGAGCTTCATGTCCTTTACGAGCTTGGCCAACTCCTTGGCCCGCTCGGTGGGTATCCCCTGCTGAAGACGGACGACCTGACGCACGGTGTCGCCCGCTGCCTGTTCGACTTTCCCGTAATCGAGCGACTTCAGGGCTACGCCCCGTTTGACCAGCTTGCCCTGAAGAATGTCGATTACGCTCTTGAGCTTGTGCTCGTCGTCGGAGAGCACGGTTATCTCCGCCTTGTCCCTGTTGAGGTCGATACTGCTTTTGCTCCCCTTGAAGTCGAACCTCTGGGATATCTCCTTCCCGGCCTGGTTGACGGCGTTGCTGACCTCCTGTATGTCCACCCGGCTCACGATGTCGAAAGAGTGCTCAGCCGCCATGGTCCCCTCCTTCTTCGAGCTTAAAATTATGATGATTATACCGTATATTGCAAGTGCGCAACAACGCTTATTTTCCGGGCGGGAGGTGAAAATTATTCCTTGACACCGGTGCTTGCCGATACTAAAGTAGTCTAAGAAGAAGCATCCAAGAAGAAGCTTTTTGAGGGGAAATACTGAAAGGAGGGACGGCCGTGGATTTTAGCAGACTATGGGGCACATTGCCGCCGGACGTGCTGGATTTCCTTCTTCGCCGCGATGTCGTGCGAAAGATGGCTCTGGAGAAGGGGAAACAGAAGCTGTATGATTATCTGGTCATCGTGAACGAAGATAATCGGCCCAAGGGCGTTCAGCTCAGGCGGACCCGCCTCCTGCAGAACCTCCTGGAGGCGGTCAACAAGGCCTATGAGCAGGGGCGCGTTTCGCCTCATGTGACGCGAGCCATCATCGGCAATCTGGTGGGCAGCACAATCTTGAGAGAAAAAGAGCGCACCCACGGCTTCGTGCAGAAGTACGGCTTTCCGCCTCCCCATCTGCTGACCATAAGTCCCACGAAAAAGTGCAACCTCTTTTGCAAGGGCTGTTACGCAGCCAGCTCGGCGGGCAACAGCGAGACTCTGACGGCCGAGGTCCTGAACAGGATTATCAAGGAGAAGAAACAGCTCTGGGGCTCGTACCTCACGGTCATCACGGGAGGAGAGCCGCTCCTGTACAAGGATGACGGCAAGGGCATCCTGGACATATTCGAGCAGAACAACGACAGCTATTTCATGATGTACACCAACGGCACCCTCATCACCCGCGAGGTGGCCCGCCGCATGGCCCAGTTGGGCAACGTCACGCCGGCCATCTCCATAGAGGGTTTCCAGAAAGAGACCGACGGCCGGCGGGGAGAGGGAGTATACCGGAGGATACTTCAGGCCATGGAAAACCTCCGGAGCGAGGGCGTCCCCTTCGGCATAAGCATGACGGCGACCCGCCATAACGCCGAGGTGCTGCTTTCCGACGAGCTCATAGACTTTTATTTCGAGCACCAGGGAGCCATCTACGCCTGGCTCTTCCAGTACATGCCCATCGGCCGGAGCTACACGGTGGACCTCATGGTTACCCCCGAGCAGCGGGTGAAGATGTTCCAGCGGGAGCAGTACCTCATCAAGGAGAGGAACATTTTCCTGGTGGACTTCTGGAACGGCGGGCCGTACTCCCACGGGTGCATCTCCGCGGGCCGCACCGGAGGGTACTTCTTCATAGACTGGAACGGCAACATCGCGCCGTGCGTCTTTTTCCCTTACTACGTCTCCAACATCTATGACGTCTACAGGGAGGACAAGACGCTGGACGACGTGCTCTTTTCCCCGTACTTCGAGAGCATCCGCACCTGGCAGAACCTTTACGGGTACGCCCAGCCGCCCCGAAAGGTGGGCAACTTCGTCACACCCTGTCCCATGCGCGACCACCACGACGTGGGGCACAGCATCATCAAGCGCTTCAAGGCAAGGCCCATGGACGAAAACGCCGCGGCCGCCCTGGAGGACGCTGAGTACAGGGAACGGATGAGACAGTACGGCCGGGAGATAACGTCTCTTACGCAGGACCTGTGGGAAGAGGAGTACCTGAGCCACGAGAAAGAAAAAGAACCGGTCGACGAAAGGGCGGAGCAGTCTCTCATCTAGCGTTCTTTTAGCTGCCGTGAAAAAGGCCTCCCTTCGAGGAGGCCTTTTCTTTGCACCGCAGGGCGGGCAGCCTCTCAGTTGCTGCCGTAGGTGCGCTTTTCCTCGTCGAACACGCGGGCGGTCTCCAGAAGGAGGTGCATGGTGTCGGTCTTGATGTTGACGTCCCCGGTCGTCTCGCCGTGAACGATGTGGAAGTTGCCGGACGCCCACCTGGCCATCTCGAAGAAGGCCTCCCGTCCGCTCAGGGAGCCCGTGGAGGCATGGACTATCTTGCCGTGGCTCATGTAGATATCGCCGTCGGCGCCCTCCGTGAAAAGCTCTATCTTCGCGGTCTTCAGGCCGAGGTTCAGTATCTGGATGATATCGGTGAGGTTGAAGTCCTCAAGCGAGCCCGAAAGCCCCCGGGGTTCTTTCTTTCTCTCCTCCTTCGGGGGCGCCGCCCCGTCCAGCATCGTGCGGATGGCGGAGACCAGCTCTCCCATGTTGACGGGACTGACCAGGTACAGGAGCTTTTCGCCCCTGAAATGCCTCGGGTACTCGGCATTGGGGAGGATGAAAATGAAGGGCTTCTCGCGGATGCCGGGTATCTCCTGCATGGTGTTATAGAAATGGATGAAGGTCTTCTGGTCCAGGAGCTCCACGTCCGCCACGATGAGGTCCGGCTGCCGCTGCTTCGAGACGCGGATGGCGTCCAGGCTGTTTGATACGTGCACCACCTTGGTCTCATTGGCATCCACGCTGAGCCGTATGAGGGCCGAGAGCGTGGGCTGCCTCTCCAGAAGGAGGATGGACCTCTTGGCCGCCACCTCGGAGGGTTCCTCCTTCAGGACCTGCATGAAGACCTCCACCACCTCGGGGTCGAACTCCTTCCCGGTGGACTTCGTGATCTCGCCGACGGCCTCTTCGCTGGAGAGGGCCTTCCGGTAGGGGCGGTCGGTGGTCATGGCCACATAGGAGTCCGAGATGTGCACGATGCGGGCCCCGATGGATATCTGCCTGCCCCGGAGACCCGCGGGGTAGCCGCTGCCGTCGTAGTTCTCGTGGTGCTGGGCGATGATGGAATCCACGTCCCAGGGGAACCGGACGTCGCGCAGTATCTCCACGGCATTCAGGGGATGGGTCTTGATGGAGAGAAACTCGTTAGACGTAAAGCGCCTGCTCTCGGCCAGCAGCTTGTTCTGGATGCCCACTTTCCCGATGTCCTTCAGCAGGGCGGCGCAGCGAACGGCGTCCACGGTGTCTTCGTCCAGGCCCATCCGCCGGGCTATCTTCACCGAAAGGCTCGCCACAAGCTGGTCGTTATTGAAGAAGAACCGGTCGTCGACCTCGAAGACCTGAAGGATGCGGTCCAGGAAGGAGAACAGGAAGTTCTTCATCTCCCCGAGGCGCCCGTTCAGGGCGTCCTCCCGGCGAATGGAGTCCTGGAGGAACTGCTTGAACCCCTCGTGGCTTATGGAGAGCTTCCCTTCGTCGCTGGCCATCGCGTCCAGGAAGAGAACGGTCACATCGGGCCTCGTCCTCTGCACGATATCCCTGAACTCAGCGGTCTCCGTGGAGCTCATACCCTGGCTTGCCAGGACCATCCCTATGTCTTCCTTCTTCAGGTAATGGATGCTCTCCAGGACACGGCCGGTCTCGAAAACGATGAAGTCCTCGGCCCGCAGAAGGTCTCCGAGGAGGTGCCTTTCCTTCTCATTTTCATTGAAAATCAGAATTTTCTTTACACCCATATCATAAATCTCTTTAATAAAATATAATTAAATATAAAGATGCCCCGGATAATAGTCAAGAGAGGGAAATCACCGTTTCGGTGAAACCCACTGAATTCTCCCCTCAAGCCCCGCGGTTACATACCGCTTGCCCTCCTCATCGACCAGGACGCCCTCGAACCCGTTTTTTTCCAGAAGCTCGAGGCCTTTTTTCCGGCCCATGACGAATACCCCCGTGGCGAGGCCGTCGGTGAGGACGGCCTCCGGGGCCACCACGGTCACACTCACCAGGCCCCGGGCCGGGTATCCGGTCCGGGGGTCCAGGAGGTGGTGGTACCTGACGCCGTTTCGGATGAAGTACCGCTCGTAGTCACCCGAGGTGGACACGGCCTGGTCCCGAAGAGGAAGGACGGCGATGAGTTCGTCCTCGCCGGCTCCTCCGGCCTCGGGCCTCGGATTGCGTATGCCGACGCTCCACCCACCGCCGCCGGGCTTTGTGCCGAAGGCCCTGATGTCCCCCGCCACAGAGACCAGCCCGGCCCGGATGCCCTTTTGCTTGAGGACCTGCACGGCCTTGTCGGCGGCATAGCCCTTGGCTATCCCGCCGGTGTCAAAGGACATGTCCGCGCGGCTCAGGTAGACCGTCCGCTTCTGCCTGTCCACCTCTATGGCCCGGTAGCCCACCCGGGCCAGGGCTTCCTTGACGGCCTCCGGCCCGGGCTTTATCTTCTTTCTGAAGTCCCAGAGGCGGATGACGGGGCCGATGGTGGGGTCGAAAGCGCCGCCGGTGAGGCGGGACACCTGGAGGGCCCGCTCCACGATTTCGAGGGTCTCAGGGGAGACGTTAACGGGGCTTCGTCCGGCCTCCCGGTTGATGGCGGCTATCTCGCTGTCCCGGGTCCAGAAGCTCAGGAGCCTCTCAAGCCTGCGGATTTCCTGGAAGGCGGCCTCTATGGCCGCCCCGGCCTTGTCCTCCGATTTCGAGACCACGGTGACGGTGACCATGGTGTCCATGGCAAACGTGGTCTTCCTGAACATCCGCTCTCCGCCCTGCCGCGTGCAGGCCAGAAGGACGAAAAAGGCCAGAATGACGGGAAGAAATCTATTTCGCATGCCTGTTTACCCTCCGGGCGGGCCCGAGCTTCCGCTTGAGGAACGAGCCGGTATGAGACGCCCTGGAGCGGGCCACCTCCTCGGGCGTGCCAAAGGCCACCAGCCTGCCCCCCCGCTCTCCCCCTTCGGGGCCAAGGTCTATAATATAATCGGCCGATTTCAGGATGTCCAGGTTGTGCTCGATGACCAGGACCGTGTTGCCCCTTTCCACGAGGGTGTTCAGGACCCCCAGGAGCATCTCGATGTCCACGAAGTGCAGGCCCGTGGTTGGCTCATCGAGGATGTAGAGCGTCTTTCCCGTGGATTTTTTCCCCAGCTCCCTGGAAAGCCGCATCCTCTGGGCCTCTCCCCCCGAGAGCGTCGGGGCCGGCTGCCCCAGCGGAACGTAGCCCAGGCCCACGTCCTCCAGTATCTCGAGCTTCTGCCTGAGCGGGGGGACGGCCTCGAAGAAGGTGCGGGCCTCCGAGACGGTCATCGCAAGGACGTCCGCAATGCTCTTGTCCCTGTAGCGTATGTCCAGGGTTTCCTTGTTGTAGCGCTTGCCGCCGCAGGTGTCGCAGGGGACGAAGGCGTCGGGAAGGAAGTGCATCTCCACTTTCCTCATCCCGTCGCCGTGGCAGGTCTCGCAACGGCCCCCCTCGACGTTGAAGCTGAACCGCGAGGCCTTGTACCCCCGCACCCGGGAGTCCGGAAGCCGGGCGAACAGCTCCCGGATGAGGGTGAATACCCCCGAGTAGGTGGCCGGGTTGGAACGGGGCGTCCGTCCCAGGGGGGCCTGTTCCACGCAAATGACGCGGTCGATGTTCTCCATCCCCTTGACGCGCTTTATCCTGCGGCGGTGCTTCCCCGGGACGCCTCTTCGGCCGAGGTGCCTCCTCAAAGCCTTGAAAAGGACCTCGAAGACGAGGGTGCTCTTGCCGGAGCCCGAGACGCCGGAGACACAGACGAAGACCCCCAGGGGGACGTCGACGGCCAGGTTCTTGAGGTTGAACTCCGCCGCTCCCGTTATCTCCAGGTAGCCCGCGGGGGTCCGGCGCCGAGGGGGAAGGGGGATGCCCTGCTCTCCGGAGAGGAACCTCCCCGTCGCCGATTGCGCTTCCCGCTCCACCTCCGAGGGGCTTCCCGCGGCCACCACCCATCCCCCCCGCACCCCGGCCCCGGGGCCCATGTCCACGATGTGGTCGGCCCACCGCATGGTCTCCTCGTCGTGCTCCACCACGATGACGGTGTTTCCCCTGTCTCGGATGGACGAGAGGCTCTCGAGCATGCGGGTGCAGTCTCGGGGATGAAGCCCGATGCTGGGCTCGTCCAGGACGTAGAGCACCCCCGTAAGAGAGGAGCCCATCTGGGTGGCAATCCGTATCCTCTGGGCCTCGCCTCCCGAAAGGGTCATGGAGGGCCTGTCCAGGGTGAGGTAGCCCAGGCCGACCTTGCCCAGGAAGGTGAGCCTGTCCTGCACTTCGGCGAGGATGCGCGCCCCGATGGTGCGTTCCCGTTCGCTCAGGGAGAGGTCCCGGATAAAACGGAGAGCCCCCTCGGCCGGCTTGCGGGAAAACTCCCCGATATTGATGCCGCCCACCCTGATGTGCAGGGCCTCCTTCCTCAGGCGGAGTCCTCCACAGGTCCTGCAGGGCCTGAGCTCCTCGGGGGACTCGTCTTCGCCGTCCTCCCAGAGGTCCTGAAATCCCAGTCCACGGCACGTAGGGCAGGCCCCCAGGCGGCTGTTGAAGGAGAAGAAACGGGGCGTAATCTCCGGGTAGCTGATGCCGCAGCGCGGGCAGGCCATGGTCCTGCTCAGGGGGATGTCCCGGTCCTCGTCCGTCAGGTTTATGATGACCGTGTCGGCGTACTTCAGGGCCGTCTCTATGGCCGCGCGCAGGGGGCGGGAGACATTGGGCTTGATGATGAGCCGGTCTATGACGACCTCTATGGTGTGCCGCTGATGCCTCTTCAGGCTTATCTCCCCGGTGAGGTCCGTCATCTCTCCGTCAATCCGGGCGCGGATGAAGCCCTCCGCCCGCATCTGCTGAAGCTCCCTCTTGTACTCCCCCTTCCTGTCGCGGACCACGGGGGCCAGTATCTGGATGCGGCTCCCTTCGGGCATCCCCATCACCGTCTCTATGATGGTCTCGGCGTCCTGGCTGGTGATGGGCGCCCCGCACCGGTAGCAGAAGGCCTTGCCGATGCGCGTGTACAGGACCCGCATGTAGTCGTAAATCTCGGTGATGGTGCCCACCGTGGAGCGGGGGCTCCTGGCCACCGTCCTCTGCGTTATGGCGATGGAGGGGGAGAGGCCCTCCATGGAGTCCACGTCTGGCTTCTGCAGCTGCTCCAGGAACTGCCGGGCGTAGGCCGAGAGGCTCTCGACGTAGCGCCTCTGGCCCTCTGCATAGATGGTGTCGATGGCCAGGGATGACTTCCCCGAGCCCGATGGCCCCGTGATGACCGTGATGCGGCTGCGGGGGATGACCAGGTCTATCCCCTTGAGGTTATGCTCCCTGGCTCCCTTTATCACTATGGAGTTCTGCATTGCTGGGGAAACGTTTTTCCTTAACCTTTTAATATAAATAAATTGCGGCGCGCCGGGCAACCGGAGGGGCCAGCCCCACGTCGGTGAAACCCCGAGCGTTTGCTGCACCGGGGCTTGCGGGAATTTCTCACCGCCCATAGGGGAGGGCAGGTTATCTCCCGGCCCATGTGATGGGTGGCCGGGGGGCAGGCCCCCGGCGACGGGGAGCGGACAACCGCGCTCATGGCCGCCACCCCGTGAGAGCCAAGGAACAACATATCTAGTCAAAACAGGGACTTATATGCTATACATTCATAAACAACTTTAATATCTTGAGGCCTCAGGTGACAGCTGAAGAGGGGGATGCAGATGGCAAGGAGGCATCCCGGCTAGCCGTCCGTATCCCTTTATGGGCCCGGGAGGGGCAATGAATCCATCGGCCGCGGGGAGTATGGGAAGGGAGGGGCCGCGGGGGCGGGGCCCCTCCCTGAGGGATGTGCCGGGGGTGTCATTTCTTTTCGGACGCGCTTCTCATCTGCGCGGCGTCCTCCCTTATCCTGGCCAGGGATTCCTTCAGGGGCGCCCAGCCGTACCAGTGCATGTAGTCGGGGTTGAAGTGGAAGGCCCCCTGGAAGGCTCGATTGCGGTACTCAAGGAGCATGAGGAATAGGTCCTGCTCCACGGAGCTTTTGGCCTCGTAGAACTGAAGGAGGTCCGGCGCGTAGTGCCAGCCGGCGGGCTTGGCAAGAATGCCGTCCTCATAGAGCCCATTAACGATTCTGATGGCCTGGGCCAGGACGCGGTCGCTCTCGCGAACGATCTGGTCGGCGGCCTCGAGCTGTCCGCGGGCGAAGGAGCTGCTATGGCAGTTGGAGCAGACCCCGAGCATCTGCTCACGCTGCTCCTGGAACCCCTCCCTGGTGAGGCGGGCCACCTTGCCGGCCTTGACCACGTCGAACCTCTCGGTCGGGTTGCCCTCGGCGTCCAGGACGCCCAGGGCCTTCAGTATGGTCACCCGGTCGGCCATCCACGCTGGGTCCTGCTCCGGGAGCCTCAGAGCCAGAAAACCCCAGGCCGTCATCACATCGTGGTCTCCGCCGGGCATGTGGCAGGTCTGGCAGGTCGGGGCGCGTTTGCTCCCCCGCCCCTCTATCTGCCAGATGGTGCCGTGCTTGGAGGTGGACCACATCTCCCACTGGGGATGGTCAAAGCCCATGTGGCAGGTCTGGCAGGCCCTGGGGTCGCGGGCTTCTTTCGCGGAGAAGGTGTGCCGGGTGTGGCAGGAGTCGCAGGCCCCGCTTCCGTAAGCGTACTGCTTGAGCTCCTCGGCGGATTTGAGCCCTACCTTGTGGCAGCCGGAGCACCCCTTGTACCCTTCGGCCACGATGGGGCTCGGCTGGTGGTTCAGCATGGGCATTGCCTTCATGGCTATCCAGGCGAGGCTGTGCTTGCCTTCCTTGTACTGGGCCACCTGCTTCTGGTGGCAGGAAGCACAGGTCTCGGGGGTGGGCATCTTGGCCTTCTGGACGTCCTCGGCCGAGGTGTGCTCGGAGCCGTGGCAGACGGAGCAGTCAAGCCCCTTCTTTCCCATCTTGCCCGAGAGGTGCTGCTCCACGATATTGGGGGTTATCTCCCTGTGGCAGCTGATGCAGGTGCTCTCCTGTGCCGAAATGGCCAGGGAGGGCAGTGCCAGAAACAAAACCGTTACCATGAGCCTCACTGCTGTCATAAAGCTCCTCCTCCGATGTGGAATGCATGTGAACTGCCGCGCTCTCAAGAAACAGCACCACTATAGCGGGTCCGAGGCGTGCCCGGTATGACCCACGTCATACCGGGCATCTTTTACAGGGAATTGACAGGGCAGGGGGAGGTCATGTATAGTTTAGAAACTGCGCAACTTGTTTACCGGCGTTCCGCTCCCTGGGGGACGCCATGAACGGTGCGCCTGCCTTCTTTCCCCTCCCCGGAAGGAGCAGGCGCACTTCTTTTTCCCGAATGGCATCCGCTTCCCCCCTTCATTTGATGGGACGTCGGAGGTGCGGTATAATCAGAGTTTGCCATGAGCCCGAAAAACGGCATTCTCAAGAGCGTTTCACTGTACCTCCGGATGGTCAAGGTCGCCCATTCGGTATTTGCTCTGCCCTTCGCCCTAACGGCTGCCGTCATCGCGGCGGGCGGAGTTCCCCGCTGGTGGACGCTCCTGTGGATTATCGTCGCCATGGTGGGTGCCAGGAGCGGAGCCATGGGCCTGAACAGGGTCATAGACCGGAAGGTGGACGCCAGAAACCCCCGGACCCGTTCCCGGGAGCTTCCCTCCGGGACGATACGTGCCCAGCACGCGCTTTTCTTCTCTCTTGTCTCGCTGGGTCTGATGGTGCTTGCTGCCGCCATGCTCAACCCCCTCTGCCTGAAGCTCTCGCCCATCGCCGTGGCGGTCCTGGCCGTCTATTCGCTTACCAAGAGGTTTACGTGGGCCTCCCACTTCGTCCTGGGGCTGGCGCTTTCGGCCGCTCCCCTGGGAGCCTGGATAGCCGTCCGGGGAACCTTCGACTGGCGGGCCGTCCCCCTGGCCCTGGCGGTTTTCTTCTGGCTTCCGGGGTTTGACATCCTCTATGCCCTCCAGGACGTGGAGTTCGACAGAAAGGAGGGCCTTTTCTCGGTGCCCGCGCGGTTCGGCGTAAAGAGGGCGCTCCTTCTGGCGCGCCTCCTGCATCTTCTTTCCTGGGGGTTTCTGGCCCTCACGGGCGTGCTCTTCGGGTTCGGCCCCTGGTACTGGGGAGGCCTCCTCGTGGTCGGTGGCCTCTTCCTCTACGAGCACTCCTTGGTGCGCGCCGACGACCTGAGCAGGCTGGACATGGCCTTCTTCAACATGAACGGCTATATCAGCGTGACGGTCCTCTTTTTCACCGCGGCGGAGGTTTTCCTCCGTTGAGCCCGGAGAGGCAAAAGTGATATATAATCAGCTATGCGCGTAATTGTCGTCGGCGCCGGAGAGGTGGGCTACCAGGTCACCAAGTTCCTGGCCCTGGAGAAACAGGACGTGGTGGTGGTGGACCGCGACGCGGCCAAGCTCGAAAGGATCAGCGAAGAGGTGGACGTGGGCACGGTGGTGGCCGACGGGTGTTCGCCCTCCGGGCTCAAGGAAGCGGGTGCGGAAAACGCCGACATCCTCCTGGCTGTCACCGACAGCGACGAGACGAACATGATAGCCTGCATGCTGGGCAAGGCCATGTTCGCCATTCCCCGCAAGATAGCCCGCCTCCGCAACCCCGAGTATTTCCGCAACGAGAAGCTCCTGAGCAAGGAGCACCTGGACATAGACCCGGCCATCAGCCCCGAGATGGAGGTGGCCGGGGCGGTCGTCCGCCTCCTGGAAACTCCCTTCGCCACCGATGTGGAGGACTTCGAGGAGGGCCTCATCAAGGTCGTGGGGTTCCGGATGCCGAATGACTCGGCCATCACCGGCAAGCCCCTGAAAAGCATACGCGACCTGGTGCCTCCCAAGAAGTTCCTCATCGGCATCATCGAGAGGGACGGCACCGTCATCATCCCCACGGGCGATGACGTTATCCTCCCCGAGGACGTCATCCACATGCCCGTGAAAAAATGGGAGGTGGGCGATGCCATCCGCTTCCTCGGGGCCTCCACCAAACCGGCCAAGAAAATCATGATAGCCGGCGGCGGACGGGTGGGCCTGGCGGTGGCCGCCGCCATGGAGTCCCGCGCCGATGTAAAGGTCATCGAGAGGGACGCCGGAAGGTCCAAGTTCATCAGCCGGAGCCTGAGAAAGGCTATCGTCCTTCATGGGGACGGCTCCGACGAGGCGCTGCTCAAGGAGGAGAATATCGCCGACATGGATGCCTTCGTCTCGGTCTCCAACAACGAGGAGCTGAACATAATGTCCTCCCTCCTGGCCAAGCGCCTCGGGGCCAAAAAGACCATCACCATCGTCAACAGGCCGGACTATCTCGCCCTGGCGCGCGGCCTGGGGCTTCAGGCCGTCCTGAGCCCCCGCGTCATCACGGCAAGCTCCATCCTGAAATATGTCCGGCGGGGGGACATCCTTTCCATCACCTCCGTGGCCGATGACAAGGCCGAGATCCTTGAGGCGCGCATCGGGGGCTCCTCGGCCCTCATCAACAAGCAGCTCAAGGACGTCCGGCTGCCCAAGTCCGCCCTGGTGGGGGCCATCGTCCGGGAGGACAACAAGATCATCATCCCCTCGGGCCAGGACACCGTGCACGAGGGCGACAAGCTCATCTTCTTCACCCTGCGGGAATCGATCAAGAACGTGGAGAGCCTCCTGGAGTGAGACGGGCCCGGAGGAGATGAACCTTCCCCTCATCCTGAACTTCATCGGTTCGGTCCTGCTTATCCTTTCTCTCTTCCTCGTCGTTCCGGTGGCCATCTCCTCCCTGGGCGCGCAGCCCGGCATCCAGGCGCTCCTGGTCACTTTCGGACTCTGCCTCCTGGGCGGCGCCCTCCTCTATGTCCTTACCCGGAAGCACAGGAAGGAGAGCCTCCGGCACCGCGACGTCTTCGCCGTGGTCACCCTGAGCTGGCTGGTGGCCAGTCTGCTGGGCTCCCTGCCGTACGTGCTCTCGGGGGACCTCCCTTCCTTCACCGACGCCTATTTCGAGGCGATGGCCGGGTTTACCACCACGGGGGCCACCGTGGTGACCGACATAGAGGGCATGCCGCGGGGGATACTCTTCTGGCGGCATCTCACCCAGTGGATAGGGGGGATGGGCATCATTCTCTTCGCTTTGGCCGTCCTGCCTCTGGTGGGAAGCGGGGCGATGCAGCTTTTCAAGGCAGAGGTGCCGGAGGTGACGGTGGACAAGCTCCGCCCCCGCATCATCGATACGGCCAAGGCCCTCTGGTACATCTACGCCGCCCTGACGGGCCTGGCCGTGCTCCTGTATGCGGCAGGGGGCATGGACCTCTATGACGCCTTCTGCCATGCCTTCACCACCTTGGCCACGGGCGGGTTCTCCACCAGAAACGCAAGCCTGGCCTCCTATCGAAGCCCCTTCATCGACGTCGTGGCCACGCTTTTCATGTTCATGGCGGGCGTCAACTACACGCTGTACTTCCGCGGGTTCCGCGGAGAGCTCTCCCGGTTCTGGCGAAGCAGTGAGTTCCGGTTCTACGTCACCGTCACCCTGGTGGCCATCGTGCTGGTGACCTTGAAAATTGCCGGCTCGGAATACGAAAATATAATTACGTCCGTCAGATACGCGGCCTTTCAGGTCGTTTCGGTCATGACCACGACGGGATATACCACGGCGGACTACGGGCTCTGGCCGCCTTTCGTCCAGGCGCTCCTTGTGTTGCTCATGTTCTTTGGAAGCATGGTCGGTTCCACCGGCGGGGGGATGAAACAGGTGCGGGTCCTCCTGATGCTCAAGCAGGGCTATCGGGAGCTCTACCAGCTTATCCACCCCCATGCGGTCACCACGATGAAGCTGGACCGGCGGTTCGTGCCGAAGGAGGTGCTGGGAAGCATCTGGGGGTTTCTGTTTCTGTTCCTCACCATCTATGCGCTGGCAATCCTGGCGATGACCGCCCTCGGGCTGGACCTCGTGACCAGCGCTTCCACGGTCGTATCGGCCATGAGCAACGTGGGCCCGGCCCTGGGTGCGGCCGGCCCCGCGGAGAATTATGCCGGGTTGCCCGCAGCGGGGAAATGGGTACTGATTTTCTGCATGCTGGCCGGCAGGCTCGAGGTCTACACCGTGATAGTTCTCTTTGTGCCGAGGTTCTGGAAGAAGTAGCGGATGAAAATATATAAAAGAACGGGCTTCTGGCTCATCCTCATCGCCCTGGCCGCCCTGGGGTTTCTCGTCTACACAAGGACGCACGTCACCGTAGAGGTAAAAACCCAGCCCGTCGAAAGGCGCGACTTCGCCCTTACCGTGACGGCCACCTCCACGGGCACCATCCGGGCGGACACAGAGGTAAAGATAACCGCCCAGCGCACGGGCAGGCTCTCCTCGCTCCCTGTGGTGGAGGGTGACATCCTCAAGGAGGGGGACACCATCGCCGAGATCGACCCCGTGGAGGCCCGGCTCAATCTGGAGCTCGCAGAGGCCGCCCGTGCGAGGGCCCGGGCCTCTCTCCAGCAGATGCGCGCCTCCTACGAGGCGTTTCAGGTGGAGGTGGAAACAGGCATCGAGAAGGCGCAGGCCGAGCTGAAGGAAGTCCGGGCGCGCCACCAGAAGCTCCAGGAGCTTCAGAAGAAGGGTTTCTTCTCGGACCTGGACATGGCCGCCGTGCAGCGGGAGTACCAGGTGGCCGAGTCCGCGCTTCAGAACGCCCTTTCGCGCAAGAGCCTTCTTCAGGCCCGCAAGGACGAGATACGCGCCCAGCGGGCGGCTGTCCGGGAGGCCGGAAAGAACCTCGAGCTGGCCCGGCTCACCTACCAGTACTCCTTCATCAAGGCCCCCATCTCCGGCATTGTGACCGAAAGGCCCGTGGACCTGGGGCAGACCGTGACCAAGGGGACCCTGGTGGCGGCCATGATTTCCCCCGAATCCCTCTACATAGAGTCCTTCGTAGACGAGGCTGACGTGGGGAAGGTCAGGGTGGGCCAGCCCGTCCGGGTGACCATGGACGCCTATCCCGGCCGCACCTTTCGGGGCGAGGTTTACAGGATTTCCCCGGTGGTCACGGGCGGACGGCTGGAGAGCAGGACCTTCGAGGTGAGGACCCGGCTCAAGGACCCCACCGTGGTGCTCAAGACGGGGATGTCCGCCGACACGGAGATTGTCGTCGAGACGGTCCAGGACGCCCTGGTCATCGAGTCCCAGGCCGTGGTGGACAGGGACGGAAAGAAGTTCGTCTACGTAAAGGACGGCGACAGGGCCGCCCTCCGGGAGGTCACCGTGGGCCTTTCGGACTGGACCCATACCCAGGTCCTTTCGGGCCTGAGCCCGGAGGACGTGGTTATCGTCAACCCCGACGTGCCGGGGCTCAAGGCGGGGGCCAGGGTAAGGGCGGAAGGATGATAGAGCTGAAAGATGTCAGGAAAGTCTACGTCCTGCCCAAAATCCAGGTAGAGGTCCTCAGGGGAATCAGCCTTACGGTCGGAAAGGGGGAGTTCGTGGCCGTCATGGGGCCTTCGGGGTCGGGCAAGTCCACGCTTCTCCATCTCCTGGGCTGCCTGGACCGGCCCACCTCCGGAGAGTACCTCCTGGAAGGCGCGGAGGTAGCCGGCAAGTCAGACAACGAGCTTGCAGCCCTCCGGAACAAGAAAATCGGGTTTGTCTTTCAGAGCTTCAATCTTCTCCCGCGCCTGCCGGCCTGGAAGAACGTGGAACTTCCCCTCCTGTATATGGGCGTTCCGGCCGTGGAGCGCAAGGACAGGGCGATGCGGATGCTGGAGAGGGTGGGCCTTGCCCCGCGGTCCAACCACAAGCCCAGTGAGCTCTCCGGCGGCGAGCAGCAGCGGGTGGCCATCGCCCGGGCCCTGATAAACAACCCCGCCATCATCCTGGCCGACGAGCCCACCGGCAACCTCGACACGCGGTCCGGCCAGGAGATAATGGACCTGGTGGCCGGGCTTCACGCCGAGGGGGCCACCATCATCATGGTCACCCACGAGGCCGACATCGGCCGCCGAGCGGGGCGCATCATCTCCATGAGGGACGGTCTTTGCTACGATGGATGTTTTTGAGACCCTGAGGATTTCCGGCGACTCCCTCCGCGTAAACAGGATGCGGAGCGTCCTGACCATGCTGGGCGTCATCATAGGGGTAGCCGCGGTCATTCTGCTGGTGTCCATCGGCGAGGGGGCCCGCAGCTACATCAAGCAGGAACTGGGGGAGCTGGGCTCCAACATCCTTATCGTCGTGCCGGGAAAGACCTCCAAGGAAGGAGGCATGCACATGGGGACCTCCTCGGTAAGGAAACTGGTCTATGACGACGCCGTGCTCCTGGAAAAGCGCTCCGGAAGCGTGGAGGAAGCGGTCCCCGTAATGCTCGGCACATCCTGGATAAAGCACGACGGCCGCTCCCGGGACACCTACATCGTGGGGGCCACGGAGAAGTATTTCCCCGTCAGGAACCTGGGCATCGAGGTCGGGAGGCCCTTCACGCGCTCCGAGGTGGAGGCCAGCCGCAAGGTCTGCGTTCTGGGGCGCACGGTCAAGAGGGAGATCCTGGGGGACCAGAACCCCCTGGGGGCCATCGTTACCCTGGGGGACGCCAAGTACCGGGTCGTGGGCGTGATGGAGAAGAAGGGCGTCACCCTGGGCAGCGACCTCGATGACGTGGTCTTTATCCCGGTCACGGCGGCCCGGGAGCTCTTTGATACCGACGCCCTCCTGAACATCACGGTCAAAGTCCGTGGGCCGGAGTACATAAAGAGGGCCAAGAAGGAGATAACCGAGATACTGACCAGGAGGCACGCCGGCAGGGAGGACTTCACCATCCTGAGCCAGGACGAGATGCTCAGCGTGATGAACAAGATACTGGCCATCATGACCGCGGTCCTGGCCGGCATCGCCGCAATCTCCCTTCTGGTGGGCGGCATCGGCATTATGAACATCATGCTCGTCTCGGTGCGGGAGCGCACCAGGGAAATCGGCATCCGGAAAGCCATGGGGGCCCGGAACTCGGACATCCTTCTGCAGTTCCTGGTGGAGTCCGTCACCCTGAGCGTTCTGGGAGGCTCCGCCGGAATCGTGCTCGGGGGCGGCCTGGCAACCGTGCTTCCGTACTTTGTCTCTTACCTGCCCACCCATCTGCAGCTCTGGTCCGTGGTGCTGGCCTTTTTCTTCTCCGTGGCCGTGGGTGTCTTCTTCGGCGTCTACCCAGCCCGGAAGGCAGCCCGCTACGACCCCATCGTCGCCCTGAGATACGAATAACCCGCCCGAGCCTCTCCTTTTAGCGCGGCATTGTGCGTTTCCGCATGGATGAAGGCCCTTTCTTTTGGGTATACTAAAAGCACTCTAGCGATAGGAAACTACATAAAGTATTCATGGGAAAGGCTCGGAAATTACTGAATAAAAAAGTCCTGTTCGTCCTTTTCCTGGCCGTGGCCCTTGCCGTTTTCGTCCGTGTCCTTCGCGGACCTTTCGTCTCCGATTACCTGAGACGGACCGTCCTGGCCGACATAACCCGGGCCACGGGCTACCAGGTGGATGTCGAGCGCATCTTCATAAAACCCCTGCCCCTTGTTGTGGAGGCCCGGGGGGTCACGGTGGCCGGGCCGGACAAAAGAGAGGTTCTGCGGAGCAAGGGAATAAAGGCCTACGTGAACCTGTCTTCCCTGTTTTCCGGGCACGTGACCATCCAGCGCCTAAGCGTTCTGGAGCCCGCGGCCTCGGGTGACAGGAAGGATTTCGAGGCCCTGGCGGGCCTTCTCAGGGGCAGGCACGGCGCGCACTCCCCGGTCAGCCTGGAGGTGAAGGTCGTCACCCTCAAGGGAGGCCGCCTCACGCTCCGTGACTCGCCCACGGGCTCTCCCCTTACTCTATCGGGGCTCGACGCGACCGTGCTTCTCCGCAATGAGCCGGAGGTCTCCTTCTCCGTCGGGGCGGTCGGCCCTCTTTCGGTATGGCATACAAGGGCGGTGGAGGCGTCCGTGGAGGGTGAAGCCGTTGTGGGACCGAAGGGCCTGCGGCTCGACAGGCTGGAGGTCAAGTCCCTGGAGGCGACACTGAAAGGGAAGGGCACGGTGTCGTACCAGGGCAGGGTGGCCCTTGCCCTGGACCTGGCACTTCCTTTCTCCGCCGTAAAGGAGGCCCTTTCTTTAGAGAACCCCGGGGAGGGCACCGTCCGGGTGCAGGGAAAGCTCGAGGGCGACGTCAGAGACCCCGCCTTGGACATGAAAATTGCCGGGGGCTTCCGCCTTGCGACCCTCATGGAGGCCCTGGGCGTGCACGGGTACACCCTCACAGGACAGGTTGACCTGAAGGGCACCGTCTCGGGACCGCTCTCGGGTCCCGTGGGCCGGGGCAGAATCACCCTGAGCAAAGGCAGGCTCTTCGGCCTGAAAATCGACGAGACCGCCTCCGACATCGCGTATGAGAACGGGCAGATGCGCTTTACCGCCGCCCAGGGCAGGCTCTATGGCGGCACGGGCAGGGCGGAGGCGTCCATCGGAATCCCCCGGGTAAGGCCTTACACGCTGGACGCCTCGTTCGAGGGCATAGACGCCCACGCCGCCCTGGAGCTTGTGGGGCTCGGCTTTCTCAATCTGCCCCCGGGGCGCGTTAAAGGGGAGCTTCATACCGCGGGGATGCATTTCGACCCGCACGGAGAGGTCGTCTTCACGGCCTCGCGCGAGCGGCCGGGCGACCCGGTGGGAAGAATAAGGAAAATCGCCGGAAAGTTCGATGAGAAAGAAGACGTTGTCACCCTCCAGGGGTTCACCATGGAATCGGCGGCCTCGGAGGCAGCCTTTTCAGGCACCGTGGACCGCGGGAAAAGAGAGCTTTCCCTGGACTGCCGTTTCCTGGCCCGGGACCTCCGGGCGGCCCTGGCGCCCCATTTTCAGGAGATAAGCGGAGAGGGCGCCTTCGCGGGCTCTCTGAAAGGGAGCTTCGAGGAGCCCGTCCTCGAGGGAGACGTGGAGGCCCACGGGACCGCTTACGGCGGCTATCCTCTGGGCAGCGTCCGGGCACGTGTGCGCCTGGGAGAGACGTTTCTTGAGGTGGACCGCGCCCAGGCCGTCCTCGCCGGCGGCGTTACGCACGCCGTCAGAGGCACGGTTACCTTCAAGGGGTCCACAAGCCTCTTTGACTTCAGCAACCCGTCCTATGACCTTGCGGTCTCCCTCTCCGGCGCACCGCTCGGGGATATTCTCGTTCTTTTCGGCAAGGACATCGACGCCAAGGGCAAGGTGAAGGCCGATTTCACCGTGAAGGGCAAGGGGGTCGAGCCCACCCTGGCCGGGCCCGTGCGGATACGCGGGGGGGCCCTGTACGGGCATCCCGTGACGGAGGCCTCTTTTCTTTTCTCCCTTGGCCGCGGAGTGGTGAGCGCAAAGGACGGGCATATCCGGTCCGACGGGGCCTCCCTGGACTTCCAGGGACATCTCTCCCCCGAGGGCTCCTTTGCCTTCGAGGCATCGGGCGGCAATCTCGCTCTCCGAGACCTCGTCGAGAAAACCCCCGTCGATTACACCCTCTCGGTGAGGGCCCGGGGAGAGGGCACTTTCGAGAACCCCTCCATCACCCTGGAGGCCGACCTGGCCCGGGGGAGCTTCCGCGGGCAAGACCTGGGCAATGCCACCGTCCACGGCGTCCTCACGGGAGATTCCCTGCTCTTCAAAGGGGTCGCCCTGGACGGCAAGGCGACGGTGCAGGGGAAAGCCGGGCTTACGGAAGAGCTGCCCTGGAGCGCGGAGGTGGATCTCGAGTACGGACGGTATGCCTTTCTCCTCACCCCCCTCCTCAAGCAGCCCCCCCAGGACCTTACCTTCAACGTGCTTGGGCATGCCAGCCTCTCGGGCGACAGGAAGAGCTTCGGCGGCTCCGCCCGCTTCGGGACCCTCACCTTCACCATGTACGGCCAGGGCTTTGCCAACGATTCGGACATCGTCCTCGCCCTTCATAACAGGGAAATCCGGTTCCAGAAGATGGTGCTCAGAAGCGGCAACACCTCTCTGAGGGTGTCGGGAGGGCTGGACATGGGCTCCTCCCTGGATGTGACTCTGGAGGGCAGTACGTCACTGGCGCCCCTGACGGCATTCTCCGACACCATCGAGACCCTCCGGGGCACGGCGGATTTCGTTTTCACGCTTCAAGGCCCGTGGGAAAGGCCGTCCCTGGACGGGGGGCTCACCCTGGAGGGTGGGCACCTGGCGGTGGCGGACTTTCCTCATCGTTTCAGCGACATGGAGGGCTATCTCTATGTGGACGACAACAAGGTGATTATCGAGGACGCCAGGGCGAAGGTGGGGGGCGGACGCGCCTCGGCCACGGGAGTGGTCGAGCTTGAGAAGTTTGGGCTGAAGCGTTTCCAGATAGAGACGCGTCTGGAGGACGTCAACGTCCAGGCTGCGCGAAACTTCCCGGTCAACATCGGGGGAAACATCGTCTACGTTGGCACCCCCAGGGGGCAGGACCTCACGGGAGATATCCGGATAAACCGGGCCGTCTACCGCAAAAGGGTGGACTGGAAGACGTGGCTCGTCTCCTCCCGCAACGGCGCCCCCAAGGTGGCCGCCTCCCGGGGCTGGCCGGACACCGTCGGCCTGAACGTGCATGTCCAGGGTGCGGAGCATGTCCGCCTGGACAACAACATAGCACGGGCGCCCGTCGAGGTGGACCTGAACGTGCAAGGCACCGTGGGAGCGCCGAAACTCTTCGGGAGGGTGGAGGCCTCCGAGGGAAAAGTCTACTTCAGAAACAGCGAGTTCCGTATCCTGCACGCCACCGTGGACTTCATGGACGCCGACTCCCTCGGGCCCCTGGTTACGGTGGCCGCCGAGACCAACCTCAAGGGCTACCGCATCTGGCTTAACCTGGAGGGCCGGATGGGCGGGGTATTCGACCTCAACCTCAGCTCCGACCCCCACCTGGAAGAGGAAGAGCTTCTGGCCCTCCTGACGCTGGGGGACTACGGCGAAAACCTCACGGGCCTGGAAAGCGGTATCGGGGCGTCGGAGGCCACCTCCTTCCTGACGGGAGAGGTGCAGGACGTCATCGAGGAGCGGCTCACCAACATCACGGGTCTGGACAGGGTCCAGATAGACCCCCACGTATCCAGGAGCACCGGGACCCTCACGCCCCGGATAACCGTCTCCAAAACGCTCCTCAGCGACAAACTCTACGTCACCTACTCCTCGCCCGTCAGCAGCACGGAGGAGCAGGAAATCAGGCTCGAGCTGCTCCTGGGCGAGAACGTCTCCCTTCTGGGCGGACGCGACGACAGGGGCAGCGTTGGTGCGGACATCACGTTCAGGTTCCGGTTCGAGTAGACGTGGGGCCCGCGAGGAAAACGCCCGGCTCCGGCCCGACCGTTCCTCCGTTCGTTCTCGCCGCCCTTCTTCTCATGGCCTTCTTTGTCTTTCGGCCCTTGAGCGCCCTGGCCTCCTACCCCGTCGGCAAAGTCAGGGTGGAGGGACTCTATTGCATATCCGAGGAGGAGCTTCTCTACCTGCTGGGCATCTCGCCGGGCATGGACCTCAGTACAGGGGAGGCGACCCGCGGGATAAAAAGGGCCTTCAGGAAGGGCATTTTCGAGAGCATTTCGGTGGAAAGCGGGGCAGGGGGGCTTATCGTTGTCCGCGTGAAGGAGCGGGATTTCGTAGATAAAATGGAGGTCAGGGGCAACGAAAACGTGTCCGATTCCTTCGTCAGAGAGCACCTGGGCATGCAGGAGCACGACCTGCTCCGGTACGACCTGCTCACAAGAAAGCAGGAGGCCCTTGCCCGAGCCCTCGAAAAAAGGGGATATCCCTCGGCCACGTTCACCTTTCAGTTCTCCCAGACGCACAACCCGCACAGGATACGAGTCCGGGTAAACCTGGATGAGGGAACGCCTCTCCGCGTAAAGAGAATCGATTTTGACGGCGTCATGGCCCAGGACGTCCGCTATCTCATGAAGACGAACGTGGGTGGAGTCTACGACCAGTTCAAGCTCGAAGAGGACCTGGAGCGCATCAAACGGCATTATCGGAAGAAGGGCTACATCGACCCCGCGGCGGGGCCGTATTCCTACGAAGACGGCGTTTTGAAAGTGCGGGTGCGGCCCGGGAGACAGCTTGAGGTCAACATCGTCGGGAACGAATCCGTTTCCGGGAAGAGCCTGAAGGGCGTTTTACCCTTCGAAGAGGCCGGCTCCGCCGCGGACGAAGTGGTGGAGGAGGCGCTGTCCCGGATTCTGGAGGTCTATCACGAGGAAGGCTATCCCTCCGCGCAGGTGGCGCCCGTCAAGGCGATCTCCGACGATGTGGTGCGGCTGAACTTCTATGTCTACGAAGGCCGCAAGGTCCTTGTGGACTCCATCCATATCGCGGGCTCGAACATAGAGGAGAAGAAGATACGGGACATGATGTCCCTGAAGGAGAGGCACGCGTTCAACCCCGCCCTCCTGAAGGAGGACGTAGAGAGAATAAGAGAGCTCTACAGGGCCCTGGGCTACACGGACGTCTCCATAGCCGAACCCGACGTGAAAATCCTGGACTCCTGGGCGACCATAAAGATAGAAATCGAGGAAGGCCGGCAGGTTCACATAACGGAGGTGAATCTGAGGGGCGTCCGGTCAATCCCGGAAAAGGACATCCTCGATGCCCTCACAATAAAGTCCGGCAGCCCGTACAACGACGTGGACATATCCGACAGTCGGAGAGAGATTCTCAGGCTGTACAGAAACCGCGGGTTTGCAAACTGCGCCGTCACCGTGGAAAGGACTCTCACCGAGAAGGGGGCTGCCCTTCTCTACCGCGTGCACGAGGGGCCCCGCATGTTCTTCGGCAAGACGGTGGTAGCCGGAAACAGGCGGACGAAGCCCGAGGTCGTCATGCGGGAGGCAGCCTATGAGGAAGGGCAGCCCTTCAGCCAGGCCCTTCTCGCCGAAACGCGCCAGAGGCTATACAAGACGGGGCTTTTCTCCAACGTCGAAGCGCGGCCCATCCAGCGGAAAGGCAGCCGGAAGGCCGACGTCCTCATAGAAGTCGAGGAAGCCAAGGCGGGCACCGTGGAGTTCGGCGTCGGCTACGGCGAGTACGAAAGATACCGCGGCTTCCTGGAGGTGGGCTATATCAACCTCTTCGGGATGAACCGCCGGGTCTCGGCCCGCGTGGAGGCCAGCACCCTGTCGGAGCGCTACATCCTGAACTTCCAGGACCCGTACTTTCTGGGAAGGGCCCTGGAAAGCAGGACGCTGCTGTTGTATGAACAGCGCACCGAAGAGAACATCGACACGCGCGAGACCCGCTACAAGCTTCGCCGGCTGACGGCGAGCACGAGCCTGGAAAAACAGTTTACTCCCCAACTGAAAGGAAGCATCTCCTATGAGTACAGCCTGGTGAAAACCTTCCACGTTCAGCCCGGCGTCATACTGACCCGGGAAGACACCGGCACCCTGGGGATCAGCTCCCTCACGCCGAGCCTTTCCTATGACACCCGGGACAACCCCTTCGACCCCCGGAGGGGTTTCTTCCTGGGCGGCAGCCTGAAGGTCGCAACCCAGGCCCTGCTGTCGGAGACGAACTTCGTCAAGGGCAGGTTCCAGGCGAGCGGATACCAGGCGCTTGCCCGGTGGCTCGTCCTGGCCGCCTCTCTTCGCTGGGGTCTGGCCACGTCCTTTGACGAGTCCTCGGAGCTCCCCCTGGTGGAGCGGTTCTTCCTCGGCGGCAGAAACACGGTGCGAGGGTTCCCGCAGGACGAGCTGGGTCCGAAAGGGCCTGACGGGGCGCCCACCGGGGGGAACGCCTTCGTTCTGGGCAATCTCGAACTGCGCACGCACGTGACGAGGAACTGGCGGCTCGTGGGTTTCGTGGATTCGGGCAATGTCTGGGTGCAGCCGGGGGACATCAACCCGGGAGACCTCCGCTACACGGCCGGGGCGGGCATCCAGTATAACACGCCGGTAGGGCCCATCCGCGTGGACTACGGGTACAAGCTGGACCGCGAGCCCGGGGAAAGCGCGGGCGAGGTACACTTCAGCATCGGCCACGCCTTCTGAGGCCCTAGAGGAGGACCTTGATGTACGCGGCTTCCCTGAGCTTTTCGATGTGAGCCCGGAGCAGCCGGTTCACCTCCCGCTCCTTCAAGAGGGTCTTGATGGTGTCCTTTACCTTCTCGTACGGTACGTTGCCGAATTCCTCGCGGTGCTCTGCGTAGTAGGCCTGGACCTCGTTCTCCCTGACCTTTACGAACGCCCGCACCTTGAGCTCGATGTACTCCCTGACGAGGGTGTCGTCGTCCGGGGCGTCGATTCTCATGCGCCGGGCCTCCCTGAGGAGCAGGAACCGGTTGATCATGGTCGCGAGGACGGCCTCCCGGGTGGTGTCCAGGCCGGCATCGACCCTGCGCTTGTATTCGGCATCAAGCTCGGCCAGGGTGATGGCGTGGTCCCCTACGAAGGCGACCACGCGGTCGATGACCTCGTCCGCGGCGCCCGGCCGGGGCGAAACCAGAAAACCCGTAACCATGAGGCAGAAAAGAACAAACCAGCAAAGGGCTCTCATCCATCCCTCCGGCGCGGCGCCCACCGGGGAGCGCTCACGCCTTCTCAACTGGAAAGGTATAATAAATCATGGAGCGCACGAACCTCAAAGAGCTCAGTGCCCGGGGCGTGGAGGATTTCCTCTCCACACGGGGCCTTCCCCGCTACCGCTCGCGCCAGCTCCTTCACTGGCTGTATGAAAAGCGGGCGGCTTCCCTCCGGGAGATAACGGAGTTCTCCCGGGACCTCCGGGCCTCCCTGGAGAACGTCGCCTATGTGAGCGGCCTCGTGCTCCTGGCACGGCAGCGGTCGGAGGACGGTACGGAGAAGTTCCTCTTCGGGCTCGAGGACGGCCTCTCCGTCGAAAGCGTCCTCATCCCCGACGGCGAGAGGCTCACCCTCTGCGTTTCGAGCCAGGTGGGCTGCGCCATGGGCTGCCTCTTCTGCCGGACGGGCAGGGAAGGGCTTCTCCGCAACCTGAAGGCCCATGAGATGGTCGACCAGGTCTTTGCCGCGGAGAAGGCCGTGGAGCCTCTTCGGGTGACGAACCTCGTCTTCATGGGGATGGGCGAACCCCTGCACAACCCGGGCGAGGTCGCCGAGGCCGTGAGGCGGCTGACCGGGCTGGCCGGTTTCTCCCGGAAGAGAATCACCGTCTCCACGGCGGGCTATGTGCCCGGCATGCGGGCCCTGTCGGAGGCGGGCCCCCATGTGAGGCTGGCCGTCTCCCTCAACGCCGCGACGGATGCGGTCAGGGACGACCTCATGCCGATAAACCGCAGGTATCCCCTCCCGGTGCTTCTTGAGGAGCTCAGGAACTACCCCCTTCCCAAGCGGGAGCATATCACCATCGAGTACGTTCTCATCGAGGGGAAAAACGATGCCCCTGAGGACGCCCGGCGCCTCCCGGGGCTGCTCCGGGGAATTCCGTCCAAGATAAACCTCATTCCCCTGAACGAGCACGACGGAACCGGCCTCAGGCGTCCCTCCGACTCGAGGGTCATGGCCTTCCAGCAGGCGCTCATCCGGGCGGGGCTCAGGGCGCTTGTCAGAAAGAGCAAGGGTACGGACATACTGGCCGCCTGCGGGCAGCTCCGCTCCAGGATGAGGGAAGGGGCCCCCAGCCCATAGGGCTCCCCGGGGGAACACCCGGGGCTACTTGTAGATGAAGATGAACTCCTCGGGATCGGCGAGGCCGAAGTTTTCCCGGGCGTTCTTCTCGACGTAGAAATCGTCCTTCTTGAGGTTCTCGATGGAGGCCTGGAGGGTGCCGTTGTGCGCCTCCACCTTGGTGACCTCTTCCTCGAGGGCCGCCCTCTTGCCGCGAAGCTCCAGGTAGCGGACGAGGCCCATGTCGCTTAACAGAAGGTTCACCAGAACGTAAAGAAGGCTCAGAAACAGGAAGGTGTACCCGGCATAGCGCCTGAGCCGGACCTCGGTGCTGACCTGTTTTCTCAGCGAGCCGCTACTGTACATTGCGGCGAATATTATACAGGGAATCGAGGCCCAAGTACAGGGCGGAGTCCTCCAGCTCCTCCTCGATGACCAGGAGCCTGTTGTACTTGGCCACGCGCTCGCTCCTGGCCAGGGAGCCCGTCTTTATCTGCCCGGTGTTGCAAGCCACGGCCAGGTCGGCGATGGTGGTGTCCTCGGTCTCGCCCGAGCGATGGGAGACCACGCACGTGTAGGCCGCCCGCTTGGCCATCTCGATGGCATCGAGGGTCTCCGTGACGGTGCCTATCTGGTTCACTTTTATAAGGATGGAGTTGGTGATGCCGCGCCGTATGCCTTCTTTGAGGATGAGCGTGTTGGTGACGAACAGGTCGTCGCCCACTATCTGGACCTTCCGGCCCAGGGCGTCCGTGAGGGCCTTCCATCCTTCCCAGTCGTTCTCGGCCATGCCGTCCTCTACGGAGATGACGGGATATTTCTCGACGACGCCCTCGTAGTAGCGTATCAGGTCTTCCGAGGAGACCTTCTTCCCCTCGAAGTGATAACCGCTGGCCCCGTAAAACTCCGAGGCGGCCGCGTCCAGGGCCAGATAAATTTCCTCGCCGGGCCGGTACCCGGCCTTTTCAACGGCCGAGAGGGTGAGGGTTATCGCCTCCTCGTTGGACGTAAGGTTGGGGGCGAAGCCGCCCTCGTCGCCCACGGCGGTGCTCAGCCCCTTCTCCTTGAGAATCCCCTTCAGGGTGTGGAAGATTTCCGAGCCCGCCCGGAGGGCCTCGGAGAAGGAGTCCAGCCCGGCCGGCATTATCATGAACTCCTGGATGTCCAGATTATTGTCGGCGTGGGCCCCACCGTTGAGGATGTTCATCATGGGCACCGGCAGGGTGCGGGCGTTGGTCCCTCCGATGTACCGGTACAGGGGAAGGCCGATTTCCTCGGCCGAGGCCTTGCAGACGGCGAGCGAGACCCCCAGGAGGGCGTTTGCTCCCAGGTTGCTCTTGTTGTCCGTGCCGTCAAGGTCCAGGAGGAACTGGTCTATCAGCACCTGGTCCAGGGACTCCGTGCCCACCAGCCGGGGGGCTATCTTGTCGATGACGTTGTTTACCGCCGTTTGCACCCCTTTGCCGAGGTAGCGCTGCCCCTTGTCCCTCAGCTCCAGAGCCTCCCTGCTCCCGGTGGAGGCTCCCGAGGGTACCGCCGCCCTGCCCAGGGCTCCGCTTTCCAGGAGAACTTCCACCTCCACCGTCGGGTTTCCCCGGGAGTCCAGTATCTCGCGCGCGTGAACGTCGACTATCTCCCCCATGCATCCTCCTTATCGTTTTATGGAGAGGTACATCTGGACCACCTCCTCCACCTTCTCCTCGTCCAGGGGGCGGTCCTTGAGGTCGCCCCTGTTGTTGATGTAGCGCAGGGTGGTGTCCAGGTAAACGCCGAACTTGTGGCAACTCTCCAGGACCTTTTGCGTGCTTTCGCCGTTGTGCCAGGCGCTCCTGAGGCTCCCGGCCAGGCCGGTGAACTCCTCGTAATCGTCATATCTCAGGAGCTTGGATGTGTAGCTTTCGAAGTAATCCAGGTAGTTCATCAGGCTCCCCAGGAGTGCTCCGAGCTCGCCTTCCTTGCCCGCGCGCCTGGGGGCCTCCTTGAGAAGGCGGTTCAGGATGTAGATGTCCTCCCTGAGCTTCACCGAGAGGGCGGTCTTGGTGATGAAAACGTCAAAAATCTCCTCGCCCCTGAGGTCGGGATTCCAGTGCTTTGCGAGCTGGATGATGGACTGCTCGGTCAGGTTCTTGAGAATCCCCCGGCTGTTTTCCACCCGGGCCCGCATCTGGGCGGTGTTTTCCTTGTCCAGGATGTCCAGGAGCTCCTGGTGAAAGACCCTCTTGCCCTCCATGGACATCTGGTATCCGAGGCTCTCCAGAAGCGTTGCCAGCTCGCCCCGGGGAAGCGTCCGCACCTTTCTTTCTATGTACAGGCGAAGCTGCTCCATCTCGGCCTTGAGAAGGGCGAAGATTGCCAGCGAGCAGTGGATGGCCCGCATGCTCTGGCTGCTGTGGTCCATATGCCGTATGTATCTCAGGAAGCGGAAGAAGTTCAAAAGCACGGTGGAGACGGCCTTCTTGGTGTTGCGGTCCCCTATGTTGCGCACGATATCGGCTATCTCGCGGTTGGAGACCGCGTCCAGCTCCGGGTCTACGTCCTTCCTGAAGGGGTTGAAATAGACGTTGTGCCTGAGCTCCTTGCCTATCAGCTGGCCCACGTTTCTGAAACTGACGTACTCGATGGCGCCCGCCTTCAGCATGTCGGTGATGATGCCCTTGAAGTTGATGAAACCGTCGAAGAGAACGTAGAGGCTCTTCTCCGGGGCGTCCTGCTCGTACATGCCCGTGCGGACCAGGTCCCTGTGCTGCCCGTTCACAAGGCGGGTCTCGGCGTACTTCTGGAACCAGAAGGCGTTACGGTTGCTCTCGGGGATGATGGACTCCAGGATGGTCAGGACGTGCCGGATGACATCCCGCGCACAGGCCAGCTCCCGGGAGAAATCCCGACTTCCCAGGCTTTCCCGCGAGAAGGGAAGGTTTTCCACGAGGAAGTACCTGTCCAGGGCGCGCATCAGGACGTCCATCTCCGAAAACAGGGCGCGATGTTTCTGTTTCGATTCCCTGAGCCAGGCAGACGTCTCCGCTGCGCTCTTCTGTTTGTTGTTATTTCCTGGGTGCATGTATGGCTTCGCCGTGGACGTCCTCCGCCGCTTCCATCAGGCCCTCCGAGAGGGTGGGGTGGGCATGGATGGTGTCGGCGAGGTCGCGTACCGTGAGTCCGTTATGCATGGCCACCGCGGCCTCGTGAACGAGGACGGATGCATGCGGGCCGATGATGTGGGCGCCCAGCACCCTGTCGGTCTCCCGGTCCGCCACGAGCTTGAAGAAGCCCGATATCTCGCCCATGGCATGGGCCTTGCCCAGCGCCCTGAACGGGAAGTGGCCGGTCCGGTACTTTACCCCCCTCTGCTCCGCCTCGTGCTCCCTGAGGCCCACGGAGCCGATCTCGGGCGAGGTGAAGATGGCCGCCGCAACGGTGCCGTAGTCCATCGCGGCGTCCTTGCCACAGACGTTCAGGGCCGCCACGATGCCTTCCTTGGACGCCACGTGGGCCAGGAGAATGCCTCCGGTGACGTCCCCGATGGCGTAGACGCCCTCCACAGTGGTCTCCATGCGCTCGTTCACCACAATCTCGCCGCGCTTGCCGACATCGACGCCGGCCTCCTCCAGGCCCATGTTCTTGCTGTTCAGGGCCCGCCCCACCGAGACCAGGACCTTCTCGGCCGAGACCTCCTTGCCGCCGGAGAGCCTGGCCACCGCGCCCTGGCCGGTCACCTGCACGCTCTCCACGCCGGTTCCGGTAAGAAGCTTTATCTTTTTCTTCTTCAGCTCCCTTGCCAGGAGCTCCGAGACCTCGGGGTCCTCGGTGGCCACGGCCCGCGGGAGCATCTCCACCATGGTGATTTCGGTGCCCAGCTCCGCGAACATGCAGGCCCACTCGCAGCCGATGACCCCGGCGCCCACGATGAGCATGCTTTTGGGAAGCTCCGTAAGCCCCAGGGCATGGGTGCTGTTGATAATCGTCTTGGCATCGAAGGGAAAGGCCTTTATCTCGGCGGGCTCGGAGCCCGTGGCAATGATGACCCCGTCGGCCTCCAGGGTCTCGGTGGAGCCGTCCTTTTTCCGGACCTCCACGCTTCGGGCCCCCTTCAGGGCTCCCCGGCCCTCCACGATGCTGACGCCCCAGCTCTTGAACAGGCCCCGTATGCCTTTCACCTGGATGCCCACTATCTTGTCCTTGCGCTCCATCATTCTGGCAAGGTTGGGCTTGACCGCGCCGTCGAGGTCGAGGCCGAACTTCTCCATCTCCCTGGCCTTCGTATACAGCTCGGTGGAGGCGATAAGGCTCTTGGTGGGAATGCATCCCCTGTTCAGACACGTCCCGCCGACCTCGGTCTCCTCTATGACGGTTACCTCCGCGCCAAGCTGGGCCGCCTTCAGGGCGGCGACGTACCCCCCCGGACCCGAACCGATGACGACCAGCCTCATTTCGCCTCTTCCTCGACGTACTTCTCGTAGTCGGAGGCATCCATGAGGTCGCTGAGCTCGGCGTCGCTGGAGAGCTCGACGACCGCTATCCACCCCTTGCCGTAAGGGTCCTCGTTGATGACCTCGGGGGTCTCGGAAAGCTCCTCGTTGACCTTGACGATGGTCCCGCTCACGGGCGATATTACCGAGGACGTGGCCTTGGTCGACTCTATCTCCGATATCTCGGAGTTGGCCTCGACGGTGTTGTCAACCTCGGGGAGGTCGATGTAGACGATGTCGCCGAGCGCGTCCTGTGCGTAGTCGGTTATGCCGATGGTGGCTTTGTGCCCTTCGGCCCTGGCCCATGTGTGCTCCTTGTGGTACTTGAGTTCATCGGGGTTCATTTCTCCCTCCTTACTGAAGTGATTTGACCGTCTCTTCTCAAAAGCGTATACAAGTATACCAATATCATATATGCATGCAAGCGCAAAATTCCGCCTGTGCCGTCAGGAGCGCCGGGGGCTCCGCACCTTGATGTCCCGAATCCGGGCCACCACCTCCTCGGGGCTCAGGGCCTCGAGGTCCATGCCCAGCAGTTCATCGAGCAGCAGGTCCTCCCGCGGGGCGAACAGGTCCATCTGCCGCGCCCGCCTCGCGGCTTCTCCCTTTGGCTGTTTCTCCAGCAGGGAGAGGACCTCCCCGGCCCGGGCCACCACCTCCGGCGGGAGCCCCGCCAGCCGGGCCACCTGGATGCCGTAACTCTTGTCCGCCGGACCGGCCTCTATTCTCCGGAGAAAGATTATCTCGTCTCCCCACTCCTTGACGGCGATATTGTAGTTGCGCACCCCTTCCAGCAGGTGGGCCAGGTCGGTGAGCTCGTTGTAGTGGGTGGCAAAGAGCGTGCGCGCCCGGACCCTCTGGGAGATGTGCTCCGCGGCGGCCCAGGCGATGCTGATGCCGTCGAAGGTGCTGGTGCCCCTTCCCACCTCGTCCAGGAGGATGAGGCTCCGCTGGGTGGCGTTATTGAGGATGTTTGCGGTCTCCACCATCTCCACCATGAAGGTGCTCTGCCCCCTGCTCAGGAAGTCCGAGGCCCCGATGCGGGTGAATATCCTGTCGGCCACGCCGAGGACCGCTTCCTCGGCCGGGACGAAGCTCCCCATCTGGGCCATGAGCACTATGAGGGCCACCTGGCGCATGTAGGTGGACTTCCCGGCCATGTTCGGGCCCGTGATGACGAGGAGCCGCTCGTCGCCGCCGTCGAGGTGGGCGTCGTTGGGGATGAACTTCTCTCCCAAGGACAGGCGCTCGATGACCGCATGGCGGCCGTTGGAGATGCGGATGACGGGCTCCTCGGTCATGCGGGGCATGACATAGTCATGCCTCTTGGCCACGACGGCCAAGGAGACCAGAAAGTCGGCCACGGCCAGGGCCCGGGCCGCCTCCGAAAGGGCGGGGCTCCACCGGTCGGCCTGGGCGAGAAGGCCGGTGAAGACGTCGAGCTCCAGGACCTTGAGCCTCTCTTCCGCACCCAGGACCTTCGACTCGTAGTCCTTGAGCTCCGGGGTGATGAACCTCTCCCCGCCCACCAGGGTCTGCTTCCGGACGTAATGGTACGGGACCAGGTCCAGGTTCGACTTGGTCACCTCGATGTAGTAGCCGTGAATCCTGTTGAAGCCGACCTTGAGCGTGGTGATGCCCGTCTTCACCCTCTCCTCGGCCTCCAGCGCCGCGATGAAGTCCCTGGTCCCCGTCGAAATGTTCCTGAGCTCGTCTATCTCCGCGGAGAAACCGGCCCTGATGATGCCGCCGTCCCGCACCGATGCGGGCGGATGCTCCACAATGGCCCTCCCGATGAGGTCCGTAAGCTCCTCGAACAGGGGAAGCCCCTCTCCCAGGCTGCAAAGGAGCGGGTCTCCGGAGCCCAGGAGGCTTTCACGTATCTCGGGGAGAGGGGCGAGGGAGTTTCCGAGGGCCGCCAGGTCCCTGGCGGTGGCGCTTCCCGTGGAGATGCGCTGGGCGAGCCTCTCCACGTCCTGGACGTTCCTCAGCCGTCTCCTGAGCCTCTCCAGAATGTCGTAATCCTCCACCAGCACCGCTACAGCCCGGTGGCGCTCGTGGATTTCCTCCGTCTCGACGAGGGGACGCAGGATGGCGGCCCGGAGGAACCGGCCCCCCATGGGGGTAAGGGTCTGCTCCAGCGTGGACAGAAGGGTGGCTTCCGTGGAGCCGTCCTTGAGGTTTCTGACCAGCTCCAGGTTCCGCTGGGTCGGGGTGTCGAGGAACATGGTGCCCGAGGGCGTGAGAGTGGAAAGAGTGCCGAAGTGCAGAGCACCTTTCTGGGTCTCCTCCAGATAGCTCATGAGCCCCCCGGCGGCCCGTACTGCCGCGGTGAGGCCCTCGCAGCCGAAGCCCTCCAGGGAAGCCACCTTGAAGTGCCCGAGCAGCGTGCGCATGGCCCGCGGGTAGTCGAACGCGTGGTCCTCCACGGTAGTGACGTACAGGCCGTCCAGTATCTCCGAATAATGCATGTCCTCTCCGAGGCTCTCGGGCAGCACCACCTCGGCGGGCTCGTAGCGGGAAAGCTCGTCCTCCAGGGGGCGCGTGCTTTCGTAGACGAAAAACTCCCCCGTGGAAACGTCGGCCACCGCCAGGCCGTGCCGGTCGCCCTCGGGGACCAGGCTCACGATGTAGGCGTTCTCCTTGGGGTGCTCCGGCGTGTGGGTGCCGGGAGAGATGACCCGGACCACCTCCCGCCTGACGATGCCCCTGGCCGAGCGGGGGTCTTCGACCTGCTCGCACACGGCCACCTTGTGGCCGGCACGGATGAGCTTGGCGATATAGTTCTCCGAGGCGAAGTAGGGGATGCCGCACATGGGCATGGGGTCGTCCTTGTTCTTCTCCCGGGTCGTCAGCGCTATCTGAAGCACCCGCGAGGCCACCCGCGCGTCCTCGCCGAACATCTCGTAGAAGTCCCCCATGCGGAACAGAACGACGGCGTCGGGATGCTTCTCCTTGATGCTCTGGTACTGCTTCATCACAGGGGTCCCTTCCGGCGGCATAGGAGATTATACCCGCCCGTTTTTCGCCCGTTCAACCCTGGACCGGGCCCGGAAAAAAATGTTATTATGAACTGTTCCGGAGATGGACCTGGAGTATCTCGCCCCCTTAGCTCAGTAGGATAGAGCACAGGTTTCCTAAACCTGGTGTCGCACGTTCGAGTCGTGCAGGGGGCGCCATCCGTATTTTTCGACAAGGTGAGGGGGTCGTGAAGAAGGTTTTTGCCGTTTTCGGGCTCCTGGAACATCCGCATCTTCCAGGCGGGTTTGCCCCGCTGGGTGGAGGCGGGCTATCCCGGTGCAAAAAGGATAGCGGCCACGTCCGCTCGCCCGGAGCGCCTTTACACTGTATAATTGTCTATGATAGACTAAGTGCTTAAAAAAGAAGAGGAAGGAAGGGATTGGAGATGCCTCTGAGCAAGGAGGGAAAAGGGGAGATCATAAACCGGTATAAGACGCATGAGAGCGACACCGGTTCTCCCGAAGTTCAAATCGCTCTGCTGAGCGCACGCATCGAGTACCTGACCGAGCACTTCCGCACGCACAAGAAGGACCACCACTCTCGCAGGGGGCTCCTCAAGCTTGTGGGCACGAGGAGAAAGCTCCTGGACTACCTCAAGGGTTCGGACAAAGACAGGTACGAAAACATCAGACAAAGCTTAGGGCTTAGGAAGTAGAGCGGAACGATGCAGGTAGAGACCGAAATCGCAGGGCGAGTATTGCGCATGGAGACGGGCAGGATGGCCCGTCAGGCCGACGGTTCCACCGTCCTTACGTACGGAGACACCATCCTTCTTGCCACCGCGGTGGCGAGCAAGGGGGTCAGGGAGGGCATCGATTTTTTCCCCCTGACCATAGATTACCTGGAGAAGACCTACGCCGCGGGGAAGATACCCGGCGGCTTTTTCAAGCGTGAGGGCAGGCCCTCGGAGAAGGAAGTCCTCACCTCCCGCCTCATCGACCGGCCGATCAGACCCTTGTTCCCCAAGGGCTTCAAGTCCGAGACCCAGGGCATCGTAAACGTCCTTTCCTTCGGGGACGAAAACACCTCGGACGTAATGGGCATTACGGGTGTGTCGGCTGCGTTGGTCATATCGGATATCCCCTTTGACGGGCCGGTCTCCGGAGTGCGGGTGGGCAAACTCGGCGGGGAGTACGTGCTCTTCCCGAGCCTGAAGGACATCGAGGACCTGGAGCTGGAGATCGCCGTGGCCGGCACGGACGAGGCAGTGGTCATGGTGGAGGGAAAGGCCGGGGAGGTGCCGGAGGCGGATTTCCTGGAGGCCATCGACATCGCCCACAGGGAGATAAAGAGGCTCAACGCACTTCAGAGGGAGCTTCGGGAAAAGGTCGGCAGGCCCAAGAGGGCCATTCCCGAACAGCCCAAGATAGACGAAGAGTTCAAGGCGAAAGTCCGGGAGTACGTCCTGGGCGGCATCCAGGAAGGCATAAAGATACCGGACAAGCTCCGGCGTCAGGACGCCCTGGACCACCTGCTCACCGGGGCCAAGGAACATTTCAGCACGCCCGAGGAGGACCGTTCGCGGGAGGTGGCCGACGTCTTCTACGAACTGGAGCGGCAGCTGGTCCGCAGGGCCATCGTGGAAGAGAACGTCCGCGCCGACGGCAGGCGGCCCGACGAGATACGCCCCATCTCCTGCACCGTGGGCCTTCTGCCCCGGGTGCACGGCTCCGCGCTCTTCGTGCGGGGAGAGACCCAGGCCCTGGCGGTGAGCACCCTGGGCACCACCGAGGACGAGCAGAAGATCGATGCCCTGGAAGGGGAGTATTACAAGAGCTTCATGCTCCACTATAATTTTCCGCCCTTCAGCGTGGGCGAGGCCCGGTTCCTGAGGGGCCCGGGCAGGCGGGAGGTCGGCCACGGCGCCCTGGCCGAGAAGGCCGTAAGGCCGCTGCTTCCCTCCCACGACGACTTCCCCTACACCATCCGGGTCGTCTCCGACATCCTGGAGTCCAATGGCTCCTCCTCCATGGCCACCGTCTGCGCGGCGTCTCTCTCGCTCATGGACGCCGCGGTGCCCATGAAATCCCCCGTGGCCGGCATCGCCATGGGCCTTATAAAGGAGGGCGACAGGACCGTTGTCCTTACGGACATCCTCGGCCTGGAGGACCACCTGGGGGACATGGACTTCAAGGTGACGGGCACCGAGAGGGGTGTGACGGCGTTTCAGATGGACGTCAAGATAGCCGGCATAACCGGCGAGGTGCTCCAGGAGGCACTGGAGCAGGCCCGGAAGGGCCGCCTCTTCATCCTGGAGGCCATGAAGCAGGCCCTGCCGGCCCCGCGCGAGACGCTGTCGCCTTACGCTCCCCGCATCTACACCATGATGGTGAAGCAGGACAAGATCCGCGACATTATCGGCACCGGCGGAAAGGTGATAAAGGGCATCATCGAGGAGACCGGCGTGAAGATAAACATCGAGGACTCCGGCCTGGTGAGCATTGCCTCTCCGGACGAGGCCGCAGCGCGGAAGGCCATCAAGATAATCGAGGGCATTATCGAGGAGCCCGAGGTGGGCAAGCTCTACAAAGGCAAGGTCGTTCGCATCACCGACTTCGGGGCCTTTGTGGAGATACTGCCCGGCACCGACGGCCTCCTGCACATCTCTCAGATAGACCACAAGAGGATAGAGAAAGTGACCGACGTCCTGCACGAGGGGGACGAGGTGCTGGTCAAGGTCATCGAGATAGACAAGCTCGGAAGGGTCCGCCTGAGCAGGAAAGAGGCCTTGAAAGAGAAGGCGCGCCCTCAGGCCTGAGAAGGCCCTGACTTCCGGCGTCCGGTACACCTACAATAAGGGGGGCGTACGTCCCCCTTTTTCCTAGTCAGCGGGTATACATGTTCAGCAAGAAAGCACTGGATAACGGCGTGCTCGTGGTGATGGAGCAGATTCGAAACGTCCGCTCCGTGGCGCTGGGCATCTGGGTGCAGGTGGGCTCTCGCCACGAACCGCGCGAGAGAAACGGGATATCCCATTTCCTTGAGCACATGTTCTTCAAGGGGACGGAGAAGCGCACCGCCCTTGACATAGCCGTGGACATGGACTCCCTGGGCGGGGAGCTCAACGCCTTCACCTCCAAGGAGAGTACGACTTTTTACGTGAAGGTGCTGGACGAGTACCTCGGCCGGGGGGTAGAGCTTCTGGGGGACATCTTTTTGGGGTCGACCTTCCCGGAGGAGGAAATCGAGCGCGAGAAGAGCGTCGTGGGGGAGGAGATAAAGATGGTGGAGGACACCCCCGACGACTACGTGCACGACCTCTTCAACCGCTCCGTCTGGGGCGAGGACGGCCTGGGCCAGGCGGTCCTGGGCACCAGGGATACCGTGGGTGGCTTTTCCCGCGAGAACATCCTGGAGCACATCAAGAACTCCTATGGCACCGGAAACATCGTTGTGGCCTGCGCCGGGCACTTCGACGAGGACGCCCTTATGGAGAACCTCAACAGGGCGCTGGATGGAATCGGGCTGGGCCCGAAGCCCCAAACCGGCGCTTTGCCCGTCTTCCGCCCGCGGGAATCAGTCCATGAAAAGGACCTCTCCGAAGTGCACATCTGCATGGGCGTCAAGGCTCTTCCCCAACCCAGCGAAGAGAGATATCACCTCCTTCTGCTGAACACCATACTGGGCGGAGGGGTCAGCTCCCGCCTCTTCCAGGAAATCCGGGAGAAGCGGGGACTGGCGTACTCCGTCTACTCGTTTCTCTCCATGTACGGGGACACGGGGCTCTGGGGGGTTTACGCCGGCACGGGAGAGGAGCACGCCCAGGAGGTCGTGGAGCACACGGCCCGGGAGTTCCGGTCCCTTGCCCAGACCGTGACGAAGCAGGAGCTTGAGCGGGCGAAGGCGCAGGTGAAGGGAAACCTCATCCTCGGCCTCGAGTCCACGAGCAGGAGGATGCAGAACATCGCCATACAGCAGATATACTACGGCCGGTACTACTCTCCCGGGGAGATACTGAAAAAGATAGACGCCGTCACCCTCGAAGAGGTGCGGCACCTGGCAGGGCGGCTCGCCTCCGATGGGGAGGTCGCCCTTACCGTGCTGGGGCCGGTGGAGCAAGGGTCTCTGAAAGTATCCTGACGGCCCGGTCCATCTCTTCTTCCGTGTTGTCCTTCCCGAGGCTGAACCTTACCGAGGAGAGCGCCTCGTCCTCCGAAACGCCCATGGCCATGAGCACGGCCGAGGGCTTCCTCTCCCCCGCGTGGCACGCGGAGCCCGAAGACATGGCTATCCGGTCCCCCAGGGCGGCGGTCAGGGAGGTGGAATCCACACCGGGGCAGCAGAGATTCAGGGTCCCCGGAAGCCTGAGGGCAGGGTGGCCGTTCAGGCGGAGGGCGGAGACGTTCCGCCTGAGGCCCGAAAGGAACCTCTCCGCCAATGCCTCCACATGGCGTCCCCGGGCCTCTCGCTCCCGGCCCGCAAGCTCGCAGGCCACACCGAGACCCACCACCCCGGAAACGTTCTCCGTCCCCGGGCGGAGCCCCTTCTCGTGTCCGGCCCCGAAGAGGATGGGCTCCAGGGCGATGCCCCTTCGCACGTACAGCGCCCCGACACCCTTGGGCCCGTAGAGTTTGTGGCCGGCCACGGTAAGCATGTCACAGGCCTCCGCGCTCACGGGCACCTTTCCCACGGACTGGGCGGCGTCTGTGTGGAAGGGGACCTTGCGGCTCCGGGCCAGACGCGCTATATCCTCGATGGGCTGGAGCACGCCGGTCTCGTTGTTGGAGTGCATGACGGTGATGAGCACCGTGTCGTCCCGTATGGCCCGCTCCACCTCATCCACCTTCACGCGTCCGTCGCCGTCCACCCCGACGAGGGTGGCCTGAAAACCCTGAGAGAGAAGGTGGCGGACGGCCTGGGTTACGGAGGGGTGTTCCACGGCCGAGGTGACGATGTGCCCTTTCGGACGACGGCGCGCAAGGCCCAGGATGGCAAGGTTGTTGGACTCGGTGCCCCCGGAGGTAAAATAAATCTCCTCCTGCCGTGCTCCGAGAAGCCCGGCGACCCGGGAGCGGGCCGTTTCCACGAACTGGCGCGCCCGGACCCCGGGGAGGTGGCAGCTCGAAGGATTTCCGAAGCCCTCCCTCTGGGCTTCCGCCATGGCCTCCGCCACTTCCGGCTCTACCGGAGTGGTCGCGTTGTGGTCCAGGTAGATCATGGAAGGACTTTATTTTACTAAATTTTTTTGGGCTCCGCAAACCGTGCGTCCCTTTACAAAGCGCGCGCATACCTGATAACATAAAAGGTCAATGAGGAGAGGTGGCCGAGCTGGCTGAAGGCAGCCGCCTGCTAAGCGGTTGTGGGGTCAAAAGCCTCACCCAGGGTTCGAATCCCTGCCTCTCCGCCAGCGTATGGACTTCATGGCGTGCAACCTATACAGGAGGAAGGCGAATGAGAAAACTTCTGGTGCTGTTGGCGGCTCTTGTCGTGGTCTTTGCTTTCGTGGGGTGCAAGCAGAAGGAGGAACCGATTACGAAGCCGGGCCAGCCGGGCGGGGAGGCCGCTTCTCCGCATGGCGTTATGCCTCCCGTGCAGACGCAGATAGTCGTCCCCGAATCGGTTGCAGGGAAGTGGAAGGCGGTCACGTTGGTTATCGAAAACAAGACGACCAAGAAGTCCGACGAAGTCACCATTCCGCTGGAGGGAGAATACGCCATCCCGGGCTCGAACCTGAAGATCGAAGTCGGGCAATTCCTTCCCGACTTCAAGATGAGCGGGTCGACCATTACATCGGCCTCAAACGAGCTGAACAACCCGGCGGTGCATGTTGATGTGTTCGAGGGTGACAAGCAGATATTCACCGGATGGCTGTACTCGAAGTTCCCGGCCATCCACCCCTTCGAGCATGATACGTACGCCCTGACCCTGAAGGAGGGCATCAAGGCCACAAGCTAAACAGAGGAGGGGGCCTTCGGAGCCCCTCCTTCCGTCTGCGCCCATAGCTCAGCCGGATAGAGCATCGGACTACGAATCCGAGTGTCGGGGGTTCGAATCCTCCTGGGCGCGCCATATTTTCAAGCACTTGCGGGCTTCCGGTCATCTTTGCGGGAGCCCTTTGTGCTTGTTTCGTGTGTTCGAAATTGCCCATCTCCTTTCCGTTCGAGGACTTCTTGTGCTTCCCGATGCACATCCGTCAGCCTCTCTGAGGCGGCCCCGAGGTCTGACCCACTGACCACGTCGTACCTTCGAAAATGCGAGAGCCGACATACGGCGCATGGCTGAAAACTCCCGGCTGGTGGCGCACGGACCGGCACCGTCGCGCCGCTTTCTCCGGTTATGGACCTGCATCAAGTCTGGGATAACGTTGACTACCTTGCGCCCTCCGAAAAAGGTACTCTGAGGTGCTCAATGTCCGGTTCCGCCTGGTTGCGGGATTTCCTATCGTGAATGTCATGGTTTCCCAACAGATTCGCATCTCAAGCTGCACCTACCATTAACGAATTATGACCATCATTCATACGGCCTATGATATGTAAACTTTCTCGAATTTTGTGTCGGAGGATTTTACAAAAGATAGTTTAGCCCACAGACGTTGAGAAAACTATCATTTAAAATCCGGATGTTCTAAATGGGCACGTCTTTTGCTTGTAATCGGTCCGATTCCCGATAAACCGAAAAACCTGGAAGGGAGGTGAAAAGAAATGAAAGGACCAAAAGTAGCAATGGGAAGAAAGGTGCAGCTTTTGCTCACCCTCTGTGTTGCGCTTCTTCTGGCATTGCCGTACGTCGCATTAGCGGACACCATCAGCCCGGCTTCGGTTTCAGCGTCTATCGATGTGGGTGAGAGCCTCACCGTTGAAAAGACGGTGACCGTAACCTCGGACGTCACAACGGCAAAGGTGGACGTCTTCTTCCTGTTTGACACCACGGGAAGCATGGCTCCACTGATATCCTCCGCGCAGACCAACGCCTCCACGATTCTCTCAAATGCCTCGGGGCTGGGGGACGTGGCGTTCGGCGTGGGCGACTACGAGGATTTTCCGGTGTCTCCTTACGGCCTCCCGGGCGATGTAGCCTACGAGCTGGTCCAGGATATCACGACGGACGCCACCGCAGCGCAAAGCGCAATCGGTTCGCTGGACGCAGTCGCTGGCAGTGGCGGCGACACTCCTGAGGCCAACCTTTATGCGCTTGACCAAGTGGCCACCACGACCAGTTGGCGGGACGACGCTACAAAGATAGTCGTCTGGTTCGGCGATGCTCCGGGGCATGACGGGGACCTGGAGGCCTCATATCCATCCGATATAGGGCTTTCTGACGCCATCGGTTCTCTCACTGCGGAGAATGTTGTTGTGGAGGCAATCGACCTGGGAGGTTTGAACTCTACCGGTCAGGCGACTGCCATCACCGACGCCACCGGAGGCGACCTGTTCAGCGGTGTGACTTCGGGTGAGATCGTCACCGTGATCGATGACGCCCTGGCGTCCGTCTTTGCGTCCTATAGCGAGGTGTCCCTGATGGCGGATGGCAACCTGCCGGGCGTAGGCGTCTCCATAAGCCCTACGTCTTATCTGGGTGACTTCTCGCGTGACACCGACATGACGTTTGCCTTTGATGTAACCTTTACCGGTCTTGAAGCCGGAACGCATGCTTTCAGCATTGATGCGCTCGTTGACGGGGGCATTGTTGCCATAGAAAGCGACAGATTTACGGTGGGTGGCGCAGCAGCCGCCGTGCCGGAGCCTGCAACTTTTCTGCTGGTGGGAGTCGGTCTTTTAGGTCTTGTCGGTGTGAGAAGTATGAAGTTCGGGAAGTAAATTGAACATCAAGGCGAGCAGGCACGGGTCAATTACCCGTGCCTGCTTTTTCCCCGCTCAAGCCGGACCCCCTGTTTGCCGGTGATGCATTCATTTCGTTGATTTTTTCCTGGACTTCGAGATAATTTAAAAGACGGTCTATTGAAAAGGCAGGGGGTTGAAAATGACGAGGAGAGCATTATTCTGGTTGTGCATGTTTGTCGCGGGGGCGATTGCATCCCTGACATTTGACATCGCGGTTTCTCAGGCCTTCCCGGTAATCGACATAACCCCCGAACAGATACAGGTTCTTCCTGGGCAGAAGTCTCTGGCTGAGGCCCTTGCCCTTCTGAACCATGGTCGATACGATGCTGCAATCAAGAAGGTCCGGGAAGTGCTGAAAGACGACCCCGGCTCTGCCCCCGCCCAGGAAATCCTCGGGGCCGCGTTGGTCATGAAGGGACAGGTTGACGAAGGTCTCAAGGCCCTTAAAAGGGCCGTTGAACTGGACCCTTCCGCGGATTCAGCCATCACCAAGATAGGCGACATCTATATGGCGCAGGGCCAACAGAAGAAAGCTAAAGAGAAATTCCTCCAGGCCATCAAGATAAATCCTCAAAACCGGAGAGCCCACCAAAGGCTCGGGCTGATATACGAGGACGAAGGTAAGTATCAGCAGGCCGTCGAACATTATGGAAAAGGCATAAGGGGGACACCACCCGAGTATGTAGGAGTCAAGGTAAACCTGGGGCGGCTCTATAACCTTTCGAGGATGTACGAAAAGACCATTGCGCTGCTTGAGGGACTCATTACCAGAGATAAAGGTGGTGCCACGGCGCATATCGTGCTTGGCTCCGCTTATCTGAACACGGACAGGGTGAACGAAGCCATTGACCATTTTAAGACCGCCCTCAAACTCGAACCCGACACGGAGAGGGCCCGCCTTCCGCTAGGGATGGCATATAGGGAAAAGGGGAAATACCAGGAATCCCTCGCGGAACTACAGAAAGTAACAGAGATAAAGCCTGAGTGGTCTGTCGGACATTACCAGCTTGGAGAGACGCTCTTTGCGATGGGACGATACGAAGAAGCGCTGCGGTGCTACAAGCGGGCCGCAGACCTAAGCCCTGATCCACTTTTTGCCCGGAAGAGGATTGCAGATGTGTACCTCCGCGAGGAAAAACCCGCAGAAGCGATAAAGATTTACACTGAAATAGTGGGCTCCGGGAACGCGGGTATTGAAATTTACGACTTGCTCGGCTCAACGTATCAGATGATTGGCCAGATGGACCTCGCCGAAGAGACATTCAAGGAAATGTCCCGGAGGTTTCCGGACTCACCCTTGTCTTTTTACGAACTTGGCCTCTTTTACGGTTATGTCAAGAAATACGATATTGCACTCGATGAACTTGGCAAAGCTCTCTCGCTTGCCCCGAGTGAGCCGCTGATTCTCAAGGCCCTGAGCGTAACGTACGTACGGAAAGGCGACCTGAAAAAGGCAATCGAGGCCGCAGAACAGCTCCGGAAGGCCAGCCCCGATAATCCCGATGACATGTTTTACCTTGCCGCCCTCTACCAGGACGCGGGGGACAAACTCCGTGCACTAAAGATGTATCGGGATATCATTGCAAATGATCCCCAGCATGTGTACGCCCTCAACAACCTGGCGATGCTAGAGCTTGAAAGAGGGGACAACGACCAAGCCCTGATGATGGCGCGGAGGGCCGCCTCCTCGGCGGGCGAAAACGCCATGATTCTTGATACCCTTGGATGGGTTCTGTTCAAGCTTGGCAGGACAAAGGAAGCCCTGGATACACTCGAGAAGTCGACCTCTCTGTCGCCGAATAGCCCAACCATCCTTTATCACCTAGCCGAGGCGTACCGGGCCTCGGGCAACGCGGAGGCCGCACGGCGCAGCGTAGAGAAGGCTCTCTCGATCTCTCGGGATTTCAAAGAGGCGAAGGAAGCGGAAAGACTCCTCAAACGTCTTCCCTGAACAGCCGATCCTTACAGAACAAGGATTGCCCTTCGGTAAAGAGCGGATAGATGGGAGTTTGCCGGTCAGACTCCGGCCGCCTTCCACCAGCTCAGTGTCACCTTGATACCGAATCCTCCTGGGCGCGCCACAACTTCATAAAAAAGTTACTTTTTCCAAAGGCCCCTTTCAGAGGGGCCTTTTTTAACAACCACTGGGCAACCGGCAGATGGCGGAGGGGGGCGTGTCGCCAGGAGGAAGAGATGTGGAGGCCTTCCAAAAAGAAGGCACAGTAGCGGCGACCAAACTTAATTCTCATGTCTCTAAAGACACCCACCTTATGGCACTGGCATCTTTCTGAGTGAAAAACAAGCTCATGCGAATTACAGCCGTCAGGTGATTAGGTGAAATTGAAGCGGGGATAAAGAAGGGCGCTCCTCCCATCCAATGTCGTTAGACTATTAACAGGAGGAGCGCCCTATGGCGATCACGCCAGTGTACCAGAAGTCGCGGATGTCACATAATGCTGCCTATCTTCTGAATCGCCTTCTGAACGCCGCAAGCCCCAGGAACCCGCTGCCGAGAAGAAATAGTGTGGAAGGCTCGGGAATGGGCTCTCCACCCCCTCCTCCTCCGCCGCCGCCGCCTTGGGTTATCTCGCCGTAGACCGACAGTCCGCTGATTCCCTGGTCGATATCAAATTGGTTAAGGATGGTGCCGGTGGCGATGTCGATATTGTATATGTCGCCTGTATAATATTCCGCGGTCCAGAAGGAGGTGCCATCCGGGTCGAGATTCAGGGCGAAGAGCAAGCCGGAACCGGGCAGGTACGTCTGCGCAACGTTCCCGCTGCTGTCGAACCGAAGGACCTTATTAGTGTCGGCGGCCAGAATCCCCCCGCTTGAAAGAAGCCTGAGGGCAAACAGGTTAAACCCCTCGTTGGTGAAATCTGTCAGTTGCGTGCTGGTGTCGAGGTCGTACCTGAGAATCCTGGAGCCCTCTGAGGTGTAGTAGAGGGTCGTCTGGTCGGCTGCAAGATCGATCCAGTCGCTCCCCCGGTCCTGCGTCGCGACACTGTACTGGGTGACAGGATTTCCACCCGTACTGGGATCAAACAGGTTGACAGTTCTGTCTCCGTCGGCCGTCCCCGACAGTGCCATCCCGGCTATGTTGAACAGGATAGATTCATTGGTCGAGCCATTGACAGAAGGGTTCGTGAAAAATGGGGAGGGCGACACCAGGTTGCCGCTGGAATCGAATTTGTAAATACCACCTGCGGGTTGTAGCGAGAACCCTGCTGTCACATAAAAGTTGCCGCTCGAATCGAAGGCCGAACCCGTCAACTCCCCAGATGAAGGCGTGCTGAGGGTCTGCACCAGGGTTCCGGTGGGGGTGTACTCTTGGACCGTCCCGTCCCGGAGGGATACGAAAACGTTTCCCTGTGTGTACGGCAGGGCCGAGGCAATGCCCGTCCATGCTAACAACATGAACAACGTCGCTATGATAGCGACTCTTCTCATGGAGACCTCCTTTCGCTGGTCTTATTAAGAATCGAGCAGGCAATATTCGTGCCCTTTTACAGGTGCCTGTCCCGCAAGGATTCCTTGACGCCCTCCTCTCTGTCTTAATTAGATGACCACATCCCCTTGAAATTTTGTAAAAGCAAAATATATGCCTTATATAAAAGCATTGTTTTTATGGGGATTTCTGAATCCTTGCTTATCTTGGGGTGTATTTTTGCAAATAATTCCGACAGAAGATTATGGAATTCTTAACGGTCTATGGGAAGGATTACAATCAGTAACAGATAGGGCTTAATCTTTCTAATGTGAGACAAACGGGAAGACATATGCGGAGTGCCGTTCCCCCGCGTGAATCCCTGTAGTAGGATGAAGATGAGGAGGAGCGTGCATGGTCTTCATGGTCCACGGTGGAGCGGGGGAGAAGAGGCCCTCCGGGGCAGCCTTACAGGCGCTGTCGGAGGCTCTTCGGGAGGGCTGGGACATCCTCAAAGCCGGGGGGGCCGCCCTCGATGCCGTCACCAGGACCATTGCCCTCATGGAGAACTCCGGGGAGTTTAACGCCGGGGCCGGGGCCAACCTCCAGGCCGACGGCCTCCGGAGGCTGGACGCCTCCGTCATGGAAGGCCGCGGGCTTAGGGCCGGTTCCGTCATCGGCCTTCAGGGTTTCAGAAACCCCGTTTTTGCCGCCCGGCGGGCCATGGACCTGCCCAACACAATGCTTGCGGGAGAAGGGGCCGCCGCCATGGCCCGCGCCGAGGGGCTTGCACCGCTCCCCCCGCCGGTCGAAAGGGCCAGAGAGAGCCTGCAGAAGGCGAGACGGAACAGGGACTTCATGGAGCTGTACGAGAAATACTTCTCCACCGTGGGGGCTGTGGCCCGGGACGGGAGGGGCGACCTTGCGGCCGCGGCATCGACGGGCGGGGTCGCGGCGATGCTCCCCGGCCGGGTAGGCGACACCCCCATCGTGGGCGCCGGGGTTTATGCCGAGAACGCCCTGGGTGCGGTGGCCTGCACGGGCTCCGGCGAGCACATCCTGCGCCTTTGCCTGGGCAAGGAAATATGCATGAGCCTTTTCCTCCTGACCCTGCGCGAGGCCGCAGCGCGCTCGCTCACCAGGCTTACCCGCATGGGCGGCGAGGGCGGGGTCATCGCCATTGACGCGAGGGGAAGGCCGGCCATCATCCACACGACGAAGTACATGGCCGGGGGATATGTCGGGAGGGACGGCCTTACGGTGAAGGAGTGCTTCGTGCGCGTCGGGGGCTCCGCGAGGGGCGCGGGCCTTTAGAACTGCCCGAGGAAGCGGACGTCGTTTTCGTAAAACAGGCGGATGTCGTCCACCGAGAAGCTGAGCATGGCGATGCGCTCCACCCCCATGCCGAAGGCAAAGCCGGTGTACTGCTCCGGGTCGTAGCCCACCATTTCGAAGACCCTGGGGTTGACCATGCCGGCCCCCAGGATTTCTATCCACCCCGAGGCCTTGCAGACCCGACAGCCGCGGCCCCGGCAGAAGGTGCACCCGATGTCCACCTCCGCGGAGGGCTCGGTGAAGGGGAAGAAGCTCGGGCGGAACCGCACCGGCACCTCCGGCCCGAAGAAGGCATGAACGAAGGCCTCCAGGACGCCCTTCAGGTGGCTGAAGGAAATGTCGGCGCCCACCATCAGGCCCTCCACCTGATGGAACATCGGCGTATGGGAGATGTCGGCGTCGCAGCGGTAAACCTTTCCGGGGGCGATGAACCTCAGGGGAGGGGTGCTCCGCTCCATGACCCGTACCTGCACAGGAGAGGTGTGCGTGCGGAGAACCACCTCGTCGCTGATGTAGAAGGTGTCCTGCATGTCCCGGGCGGGGTGGTCCTTGGGGATGTTCAAGGCTTCGAAGTTATAGTAGTCCGTCTCCACCTCCGGGCCTTCCTCCACGCCGAAGCCCATGCTCGAGAATATCCCGATGATCTCGTTCATGGTCTGGTTGACGGGATGCTCCCGGCCGTAAGGCCGATACTTGCCCGGCAGGGTGATATCCACGCTCTCGGCCAGGAGCTTCTCACCGAGCTCCTTGTCCTTGAGCTGCACTTTGCGGGAGGAGATTTCCTCCGCGACGAGGGTCTTCAGGTCGTTGACCCCCTTGCCGAAGGCCTTCTTCTCCCCGGGCGGCATCTCGGCCAGCAGCTTGAACTGCTCGGTCACCAGGCCCTTCTTCCCGAGATACTTGACCCGGAGCCTCTCCAGGTCCTGCGTCGAGTGGGCTTGCCGTATGTCCTGTCCGAACTCCTCCCTGAGGGCGGTCAGGTTCATCAGGACGCGAGCTTCTCCCTGGCGGTGCCCACGAGGGCCCGGAAGGCCTCGGGGTCGCGGTAGGCCATGTCGGCCAGGACTTTCCTGTTCAGGAGAATCTCGGAGTCCCGGAGCCCCTTCATCAACTGGCTGTAGGTCAGCCCCTCCTGGCGTGCGGCGGCGTTGATGCGGGCTATCCACAGGGACCTGAACTCGCGCTTCTTCGCCCTCCTGTCGGCGTAGGCATGGCGCAGGGCCTTGTCCACGGCTTCCGTAGCACTCCTGAAATTGCGGCTTTTCGCCGAGTAAAAACCCTTGGCCCTGCTTAAGACTTTCTTTCTGCGTCTGCGGGTCTTGAACCCCCCTCGTGCCCGTGGCATCTATTCCTCCTTGGTCGCTTTCTATCGGCGTCTTACAGGTGAAGGAGCTTGCGGACGGCCTTCTCCTCGGTCGCAGAGACCAGGGCGGGCTGCCTCAGGCGCCTTTTCCGCTTCGCTCTTTTCTTAGTGAGGATATGGCTCTTGTACGCCCTGTTTCTCCTCAGCTTCCCGCTGCCCGTCAGGCGAAAGCGCTTGGCCGCTCCCCTGTGGGTCTTCGCTTTCGGCATTTCGTCCTCCTTCCTTTATTTGGACGAAGGGGCCAGCACCATGATGATGCTGTTGCCTTCGTGTCTGGGTTTCTGTATGACGTTGTAATCGCCGTCCAGAAGCTCCATGACCCTATCGAACACCTTCATGCCCATCTCCGGACGGGCCCTCTCGCGCCCCCTGAAGAACATCGAGACCTTGGCCTTGTGCCCCGCGTCGAGAAACCTCTTGATGTTGCGCACCTTCAACTGCAGGTCGTGCTCGTCGATACGGGGGCGGAGCTTGACCTCCTTGAGCTCGGGCGCCTTCTTCTGCGCCTGCTTCTTGCTTTGCTGATATTTATATTTCCCGAAGTCCATGATCTTGCAGACAGGAGGCTTGGCGCCGGGGGCCACTTCCACAAGGTCCAGGTCCTTCTCCCTGGCTATCCTCAGGGCCTCCCTGGTGGGCACGATGCCGACCTGTTTGGACTCCTCGTCCACCAGCCGGACTTCCGGGACCCGTATTCTCTCGTTTATTCGAGTAATCTTGCTTATGCCTTCACCTCCTCAGTTGTATCTCTTCCCGAAGCAGGGAATAAAACTCGTCAAACGAAAACGGCCCGATGTTCTCACCGGTCCGCTTCCTGACGGTAACCTTGTTTTCCTGCACTTCCTTATCCCCTATTATAACCAGATACGGGACCTTTGCGATAGTGGCCTGCCTGATTTTATAGCCGATTTTCTCGTTTTCCGCTCTGAGCGCGGCGCGCACTCCCCGGCCCTTCAAAAAGCGGGCCAAAGCGCCGGCATACTCCGCGTGGCGGTCCGCGATGGTGAGTATCTCCACCTGCATGGGGGCGAGCCAGAGGGGAAAGGCCCCCGCATAGTGCTCCACGAGGACGCCGAAGAACCTCTCCAGGGAGCCCATCAGGGCCCGGTGGACCATGATGGGCCGGTGCTCCTTGCCGTCGGCCCCCCTGTAGGTGACGTCGAAACGCTCCGGCAGGTTGAAGTCCACCTGCACGGTGCTGCACTGCCAGGCCCTCCCCAGGGAGTCCTTGACCTTGATGTCTATCTTCGGCCCGTAAAAGACCCCCTCGCCCGGGTCCACCTCGTAGGGAAGGCCCTTGTCGCGGAGAGCCGCCTCCAGGGCCCCGGTGGCAAGCTCCCAGTGCTCCCCTGTGCCCACGTATTTTTCGGGCCGCGTGGAGAGGTAGATGTCGTAATCCTCGAAACCGAACGTCCTCAGGACGAAAAGGGTGAAGTCCAGGACTCGCTGGACCTCCTCTTCCGCCTGGTCCTCCCGGATGAAGATATGGGCGTCGTCCTGGGTGAACCCCCGCACCCTGAGAAGCCCGTGCAGGACGCCGGAGCGCTCATAGCGGTAGACCGTGCCCAGCTCGGCGAACCGCACGGGGAGGTCCCGGTAGCTCTTCAGGGAGCTCTTGTAGACCATGATGTGGAAAGGACAGTTCATGGGTTTCACCTCATAGGGCTGTCCTTCCACCTCCATGGGGGAGTACATGTTCTCGCTATAGAAGTCCAGGTGTCCGCTCCGCCCCCAGAGGTCGAGCTTCGCGATATGCGGGGTGTAGAGAATCTGGTAGTCGGCCTTCAGGTGCTCCTCCCGCCAGAAGTCCTCGATGGTCTTCCGGATGATGGCCCCGCTGGGGTGCCAGAGGATGAGCCCCGGGCCGATGTCCTCGCTCACGCTGAAGAGGTCGAGCTCCCGGCCAAGCCTCCGGTGGTCGCGCTTCTTGACCTGTTCGAGGAACTCCAGATACTCCGTCAGTCCCTTCTTGTCGGCGAAGGAGGTGCCGTAGATGCGCTGAAGCATCCTGTTGTGCTCGTCTCCCCTCCAGTAGGCTCCGGCGATGCTCAGGAGCTTGAAGGCCTGCACCCTTCCGGTGGAGGGCAGGTGGGGGCCCCGGCACAGGTCGATGAAGCCGTCCTCTTCATAAAGGGAGACCTCCCGGTCTTCTATCTCCCGGAGGATCTCCACCTTGTAGGGCTCCCCCTTTTCCTCGAAAAGCCCGATGGCGTCCTCCCTCTTCATGGCCTTCCGGACAAAGGGGGTATTCCGCTTGATGAGGTGGGCCATCTTTTTCTCGATGGCCTCCAGGTCCTCCGGCGTGAAGGGGCGGTCCATATCGAAATCGTAATAGAAGCCCTCGTCCGTCGCCGGGCCGATGGCAAGCTTCGCCTCCGGGAAAAGCTCCTTGACGGCATGGGCCATGACGTGGGCGGTGCTGTGGCGGTAGACCTCCCGTCCCTCTTTGCTCTCGAAGGTAAGGACCTCCACGGCCCCGCGCCCGGACAGCCGGGAGACCTCGCTCAGGTCGTACAGTTCACCGTCGGCCCTGAGCGCCAGGGCCTTTCCCTTCTTCAGCTCCTTTTCGGCCTGTGAGAGGTCCTCGGCCTGGACCTCTCCGCCGGGGAAAATGAGTTTAATCTCCGGTCCTCCTTGGGGCCCCTCTCCACGGGGAGGGGAAACGACCGCTTTTCGGTGCAACATCATAATATATATGAATTCACGGCATATTTCAATCTCAGAATGTCCCTGTGTTATCCTTAACCGTGCGCGACGAATTGCTCATGAGGAAGGCTCTCCGGCTGGCCGCCCGGGCCCGGGGCAGGACGAGCCCCAACCCCATGGTGGGGGCCGTTCTCACCCGGGGTGGGCAGGTCGTTGCGGAGGATTTCCACAGGAGGGCCGGCTCGCCCCACGCCGAGGCCCTGGTCCTGGAGAAGGCCGGACAGAGGGCCCGGGGCTCCACCCTGTATGTCACCCTCGAGCCCTGCAGCCACCTGGACAAGAAGACCCCGCCCTGCGCCGACGCCATTATCAGGGCGGGCGTGGCCCGGGTGGTGGTGGCCATGGTGGACCCCAACCCCCGGGTGCGCGGAGAAGGGGTGCGCAAGCTCGGCGAGGCGGGCATAGAAGTCCAAACGGGCCTCCTCGAAGAGAAGGCCCGCGCCCTGAACGAGGCCTACGAGAAGTTCATCACCACGGGGCTTCCCTTCGTCATCCTGAAGACCGCCATGACCCTGGACGGAAAGATAGCGACGCCGGAGGGGGAATCCAAATGGATAACCGGGGAGCCGGCCCGCCGGCTGGTGCACAGGGTGCGGGACGAGGTGGACGCCATCCTCACCGGCATCGGCACCGTGCGGGCCGACGACCCGGAGCTCACCGCCCGGGTGCCGGGAGGGGAGGATCCCTTGCGCGTCATCGTGGACCCGGACCTCGAGGTCTCTCCCGACGCCCGGGTGCTCCGCACGCCGCCTCCCACGCTCCTGGTCACGAGAAACCGGGGCGAGAAGGCCCGCGGGCTCGAGACGAGGGGTATCGAGCTTCTCTTTTTCCAGGGACGCCTGAGCCTGAGATGGCTCATCGAGGAGCTGGGCAGACGGAACATCGTCTCCGTGCTCATCGAGGCCGGCTCCAGCCTGAACGCCTCGGCCTTCGAGGAGGAGATTGTGGACAAGGCGATGGTCTTCGTCGCCCCCACGGTCATAGGGGGAAGGACGGCTTTCACCCCGGTTGGCGGCTCCTCCTTCAGGCGCCTCGGCGAGGCCTGCCGCCTCGACCGGTTGCAGGTGCGGCGGGTCGGCGAAGACATCCTTATCCAGGGCAGGGTCTCCTATCCGCCGCGGATGTCTAAAGCTTCCCCTCCCGCTTCACCCGGTTCTGCTCGTCCATGACGAAGATGCGGGGCGCATGCGATGCCTGTTCCTCCTCGCTCAGGAGGCAGTAGGCGAATATCATGAGCTTGTCACCCACCGCGCCTTTCCGGGCGGTGGGACCGTTGAGGCATATCTCCCCGGCCCCGCCCGCAATGACGTACGTCTCGAAGCGCTCCCCGTTCATGAGGTTGCTCACCTGCACCTGCTCGTACGGCCGTATGTCGGCTTTCTCGAGAAGGCCGGCGTCAATCGTAATGCTCCCTTCGTAGCGAAGGTCCGAACGGGTGACGGTGGCCCCGTGTATCTTGGCCCTGAGCATGGGGCGGAGCATATGTCTTATTCGATGATCCTGGGGACGCGGTAGAAGTTCTTCGCCCTGTCGGGGGCGTTGGCGAGGACCTCGTCAACCGGAAGCGACGGCCTCGGCTTGTCTTCGCGGAAGACGTTGCCCAGCTCAAGCACGTGGGAGGTGGGCTCGACGTCCTCCGTGTCCAGCTCCCCGAGCTTCTCCATGTAGGCCAGGATATCGCCCAACTGGCCCTCGAACATTGCGGCCTCCTCCTCGGTAATGGCCAGCCGGGAGAGGCGGGCGATATACATGACGTCGTCCCGCGTTATGGGCATCCTCAGGTGACCCTTTCGAGGTTGGCGAACTTCAGCGCCAGCCTCTTGACCCCGATGGAGGGGAAGTTCACGGTTATCTTCTGGTCGTCACCGTTTCCGTAACAGTCCCGCACGACGCCCACTCCCCACTTGGGATGCCGCACGCGGGCCCCCACCTTGTAGAGTCCCACGGGCTTGAAGGCCTTCTTTCGGGCCCGCCGCGAGCCGAAGTCCTCCAGGGCCTCGGGGCGCTTCTCTATGCGGAGGCAGCAGACATCGGGCAGGCTGCCCAGAAACCGCGAGGGCTCCTGTTCCTGGACCTTCGCGAAAAGCCTGCGCCGGCCGGCCCCCGTCAGCACCAGCATGTCCTTGGCCCTGGTCATGCCCACGTAAAGAAGCCGCCTCTCCTCGGCTATCTCCTGGGGTGTTTCCGCCTTGAAGTAGGGCACCACCCCTTCCTCCAGGCCGGAGAGACAGACGACCGGAAACTCAAGGCCCTTTGCGCCATGCAGGGTAAGCAGCGAGACCGAACCCTCCGGACCCGCCTCGTCCAGGCTGGTGACCAGGGAGAGGGAATCTACAAACTCCTTTATGTCCCGCCCTTCGGCGGACTCGATGAGCTCCTTGACGTTTTCGGCCCTGTCGTCGTCAACGTAGTCCGAGTAGCCCGTCTTGATATAGATATTGCGGAGCATGTCTGCGGCGTTTTTGTAGCTGCCGGCGGCCACGTCCTCGATGACGCTTGCGAAGCCGTTGAGCTTCTCTTTCGTGGAGGAGATGAGGGAGCCGCCCTTGACGATGCCCTTTATGGCGGCAAAGAGGCTCCCGTTTTTCTTCTTCGCCACCTGTTCGACCTTGGCCAGGGTGGAGGCGCCGATGCCCCTCGGCGGGACGTTTACCACCCGCCTCAAGCTCACGTTGTCGTCCCGGTTCAGGACCAGGCGCATGTACGCCGTGATGTCCTTTATCTCCTTCCTCTGGTAGAAGCTGACGCTGCCCACCACCCGGTAGGGGATGCGCTCGTGCCTCAGGGCGTCCTCCAGGGCGCGCGACTCGACGTTTATCCGGTAAAGGACGGCGCAGTCGCTGTAGTCGTACTGGCCCTTGAGGTACAGCTCCTTGAGGAGCTTTGCGATATATTTGGCTTCTTCGTCCTCGGAGCCGAACCAGCAGTGGCGCACCAGTTCGCCCGGGTCGCGGTCGCACCACAGGGTCTTTTGCCTCCGCTTGTCGTTGTCCTTTATGATGCTATCCGAGACGGCAAGGATGTTCTTGGTGCAACGATAGTTCTGTTCGAGCTTGACGACGGCGGCATCGGGGAAGTCCTTCTCGAAGTTCAAGATGTTCATGACGCTGGCGCCCCGGAAACCGTAAATGCTCTGGTCGTCGTCTCCCACGGCCGCCAGGCTCCTGCTTGCGCGGCCCAGGAGCTTTACCAGCTCGTACTGGGAGGAGTTGGTGTCCTGAAACTCGTCCACGAGGACATGCTTGAACTTGTTCTGGTATTTTTCCAGTATCCTGGGGTTCTCCTGGAAGAGCCGGACGGTGAGCATGATGAGGTCGTCGTAATCCAGGGCGTTACAGCGCTTCAGCTCGTCCTGATACCGCACGTACACCCGGGCCAGCCTCTCTTCGAAACCGAACCCGTCGCCATCGGCCAGAAAGGCCTCCGGCGTGACGCCTGCGGCTTTCAAGGCGCTGATGCGGGAGAGAATCCCCCTGTACAGCGCCTCGTATATCTTGAACTCCTTCAGGATATGCCGGATGAGGGTGCACTGGTCCTCTTCGTCGTAAATGGAAAAATCGTTCTTGTACCCCAGGGGCTGGATCTCCTTGCGAAGGATCCTGTTGCACTGGGAGTGGAAAGTACCTATCCAGGCGCCACGGAGGTCTTTCCTGCTGAGCTCGCCGATGCGCTCCTTCATTTCCCCGGCGGCCTTGTTGGTGAAGGTGACGGCAAGAATGGTGTTGGGAGAAGACTTCTGCGCGAGGTAGGCAAACTTGTGGGTGATGACCCGCGTCTTGCCGCTGCCGGCTCCCGCGATGATGAGCAGGGGTCCCCCATTGTGGGTGACGGCTTCCTTTTGAGAAGGATTCAACCCTTCCAGAATAGATTTCGACATCATCCCCTCATAAATTCTAACAAATCGTCTTAAAAATTATCCACTTTTCACTCGACGGTGACGCTTTTCGCAAGGTTCCGCGGTTGGTCAACGTCGCATCCCCGGAGAACGCCTATATGATATGCAAGAAGCTGAAGCGGGACCGCAAAAAGAATGGGTAAAAGAAAGGGTGAGGCTTCCGGCACCGCGAGGGAGAAGGCGGCCAGGCCGCTGTCGTCCCCGCCGGTGTCCGTCGTCACTGAAATGATGGTTCCGCCTCTGCTTCTTATTTCCTCCATGTTGGATATGACTTTCTCGTAGAGCCCGTCCCGAGGCGCCAGGAACAGGACGGGATAGCCGGCGTCTATGAGGGCGATGGGGCCGTGCTTCATCTCTCCGGCGGCGTAGCCCTCGGCGTGAATATAGGATATCTCTTTCAGCTTGAGCGCCCCTTCCAGGGCTATGGGGTAGTTGATGCCCCGGCCGAGGTAAAGGAAGGCGTTCTTCTTCTGCAGCTCCCGGGAGATGGCCTCCACGTCCTTCTCACCCTGGAGCGCGGTCTCCACCTTGTCGGGCATGGCAAGCAGCTCCTTGACGAGCCCGCGGCAGTCCTCCGGAGCGAGCACCCCCCGCGCCCTGCCCATGGCCACGGCCAGCAGATAGAGGCCCGCCATCTGTGTCGTGAAGGCCTTCGTGGAGGCCACCCCCACCTCCGGGCCTGAGCGTGTATAGAAGACGGCGTCGGCCTCCCGCGAGGAGGTGCTTCCGATGACGTTACAGACGTTGAGGACGGGCACGCCCGTTTTCCTGGCGAGCCTCTGGGCTGCCAGCGTGTCGGCCGTCTCCCCCGACTGGGTGATGGAGACGAAGAGGCTCTTCCCTCCTATGATGGGGCTTCTGTAGCGGAACTCCGAGGCGATATCCACCTCCACCGGCACCCTGGCCAGGGCCTCTATCAGGTACTTGCCCACCAGCGCCGCATGCCACGAGGTCCCGCAGGCCACGATGAAAAGCTTCTCCGCTTCCCGGAGAAGCTCCTCCGTAAGGTGAAACTCCCCCAGGTTGACCTCGCCGGTCTCGGCGCTGACGCGTCCGGCGATGGTGTCGGCCAGGGCGCGGGGCTGCTCGAATATCTCCTTGAGCATGAAATGCTTGTAGCCGCCTTTCTCCGCCATGGAGGCGTTCCAGGCGATGCGGGTTGGCTCCCGCCGGAGGGGCTCCCCCTCGAGGTTGCTGAAGGCTATGCCCCCGCTAGTCATGACCACCATCTCGTCGTCTTCAAGGAAGACCACATTCCGCGAATAACTGAGAAAGGCGGGGATGTCGGAGGCGACGAAAAAGTCCGTCTCGCCGACCCCGGCCACCAGGGGGCTGTCCTTCCGCACCGCCACGACCTTACCGGGCTCATCCTCGCTCATCACGGCGATGGCGTAAGCGCCCCGCACCTCGACAAGGGCCTTCCGGACGGCTTCCTCCAGCGTGCGGCCCCCGGAGTGCTTGTTCACGAGGTGACAGATGACCTCGGTGTCGGTCTCGGAGGTGAAGACGAAGCCGTCGGCCTCAAGGGACCTCTTCAGTTCGTGGTAGTTCTCGATGATGCCGTTATGCACCAGCACGATGCCGCCGGAGCGGTGGGGGTGGGCGTTTTCGTCGGAGGGTTTGCCGTGGGTGGCCCACCGGGTATGGCCGATGGCCACGGTGCAGTGGGCCTCCACGCCCCTCAAGCGCTCACTGAGGTCGTTTATCTTGCCCTTGCAGCGTTTGACGTGGATTTTCCCGTCGCTCAGGAAGGAAACGCCGGCGGAATCATACCCCCTGTACTCCAGCCGCCGGAGGCCCTCCACGATGACCGTGATGGCGTCCCTCTTTCCCACGTATCCGATGATGCCGCACATGCGCGCTACCTCTTTTTCCTCGCCCAGCCGGGGATGGTCTTCTGGGCCGTCCTGCTGACGGCCAGAGCAAAGGGGGGGACGTCCCTGGTAATGGTGGAGCCCGCCCCGATGTAGGCCCCCTTGCCGACTCTGACGGGAGCTACGAGCTGGGTGTCGCTGCCGATGAAGACCTCCGCACCGATAACCGTGGGATGCTTCTTCCTGCCGTCGTAGTTGCAGGTGATGGTTCCCGCGCCCACGTTGACGCCGGGCGAGAGGACGGCATCTCCCAGATAGCTCAGGTGGCCGGCCTTGACGCCCTTGCCCAAAACGGCCTTTTTCAGCTCGACGAAATTGCCGACCCTGGCCCCCTCCCCGATGCGGCTTTCCGGGCGCACGTGAGCGAAAGGACCCACCTGGGCACCGGCACCGACTACGGACTTCTCAATGACCGTGCTGTCCTTGACAACCGCGCGGTCTCTTATGACGCTGTCGGTTATACGCGCGTTGGGGTAGACCGTGCAGCCCCTGCCCACCCGCGTGTCTCCCATGAGGTAGACGTTCGGGTAGATGAGCGTGTCCGAACCGATGCTCACCAGAGGGTCGATGTACACGGCACCGGGGTCCATGAAGGCGACGCCCTTTTCGACATGGCGGGCCACGGTCTTCTCTCTCAGAACGCCCTGGGCCCGCAGGAGGTCTTTCCGGCTGTTGACCCCGAGGAATTCCTCTTCCTCCCCCCGGCGGAAAACCCCCACACGCGCCCCCGCCCGAAGGGCCACCGACACCAGGTCGGTAAGGTAGTATTCCCCTTTTTTCCTGTTGAGCTTTATTTTCTCAAGGAAGGGGAGGGTGTGGACCTCTATGGCGTAGACGCCGCTGTTGACCTCCCGGATGTTCCGCTCCTTGGGGGTGGCGTCCTTCTGCTCCACGATCCTCACGTCACCCCCGCCGCGAACGATGCGTCCGTAGGAGGAGGGGTCCCGGGCGGTGAAGGATAAAACGGAGACGGCGTTTCCCGCACGCGCGTGGGCCGAGAGGAACTTCCGGAGGGTGCCCGCCGTAATCAGAGGGGTATCGCCGTTGGTAACCAGGACGGTTCCGGCGCGGAGCGCGCCCAGGGGCTCCAGGCCCGCCCGCACGGCATGGGCGGTGCCGAGCTGCCTGCCCTGGGTGGCATACTCCACGGGGAGGGGAGGGCGGATGGCCTCGCGCACGGCCCGCCCATTCACGCCCACGACGAGGACGGTCCTCTTCGGACGCAGGGCTTTCAGGGCATGGAGGGGATACTCCAGCATGGGCCTTCCCATGAGGGGATGCAGAACCTTCGGAAGCGAGGACTTCATCCGCGTGCCCAAGCCCGCGGCAAGCACCACGCAGAAGAGGCTTCTGTCGCCCGGAGGGCCCATCAGACCGCTTGTCTTTTCATTACTTCTTCGGGTATGTCGAAGTTGGCATAGACGTTCTGTACGTCGTCGTTCTCTTCCAGGGCCTCCATGAGCCGGGTCATCTGCTCCGCCTGCTTCTCATCCAGGGTAACGTAGCTCTTGGGAAGCATGGTGACCTCGGCCAGGGCGACCTCAATGCCGGCCTTCTCGACGGCCTCCCGCACGGACTCCATGTCCTCCGGGGCGGTGAGGACCTCGTAGCTTTCTTCGTTGGGGTCGTTCTTCATGTCCAGCGCCCCGGCCTCCAGGGCCACGCTCATCAGGTCGTCCTCGCCGGCGGCACTCTTTTCCACCAGGATATAGCCCGTCTTGTCGAAGAGCCAGGCGACGCAGCCGCTCTCGCCCATGCTTCCGCCCTGTTTGGAGAGGATATGCCGCACCTCGGAGACCGTGCGGTTCCTGTTGTCGGTGAGGGCCTCGATGTAGACGGCGACTCCGCCCGGACCATAGCCTTCGTAGAGGACCTCCTCGTAGGACATGCCCGGCAACTCGCCGGTGCCTTTCATGATGGCCCGCTTGATGTTGTCCTGGGGCATGTTGACTTCCTTGGCCTTATCGATGGCGAGCCTGAGGCGGGGGTTGCCGTCGGGGTCGCCGCCTCCCATGCGGGCGGCAACGGAGAGCTCCTTGACGATCTTGGTGAAAACCTTGCCCCTCTTGGCGTCGGTGTGGGCCTTCTTGTGCTTTATCTGCGCCCACTTGGAATGGCCAGCCATGGCGTGCTTTGAGACCTCCTCAAGGCTACTGGCGAAACTGCACTCTCTCGATGCTGCCGAGGCTCATGGCGGGAATTTCCCCCCTCCCGGCCATGAGGAACATTCGCCGGCGATGCTTCTATAATAGCCTGTCAAGCCCCTCCGCTTCAATAGAATCCCGATAGAAACTCAGCCGCCGCACGCCGCCGCCCGGGGACAGGGCCTTTAAAAGGCGACTCCGGCCTACCGGATACCGTAGTCCTTTATTTTCGTCAAGAGGGTCTTGTAACTGACCCCCAGACTCTGGGCCGCCTTGCTCTTATTGCCGCCCGACTCCTGGAGGGCTCGACGAATGTGCCCGGTCTCCGCCTGCCGGAGGGCAAACCGGGCCACCTCATCCAGGGAAGCCCCGGGAGCCCCTGGAAAAAGTCCCGGCGCACCGTCGGGGGCAAGGGAGATGTGCTCGGGCTCGATGCGGCCGCCCTCGGCGAGAATCATCGCCCGCTCTACGGTGTTTTCGAGCTCCCGGACGTTTCCCTTCCAGCGATAGCCCTGGAGCATTCCCACGGCCTCCCCGGAAATGGTCCTCTCGGGCATCTTGAGCTCCCTGGCGTACTTCTTGACGAAGTATTCCGTCAGAAGGGGGATGTCCTCGGGCCTTTCCCTCAACGGCGGAATCCTCAGCGGGAAGACGTTGAGGCGGTAGAAGAGGTCTTCGCGGAACGCCTTCTCCTGGACGGCCTTTTCGAGGTCCCTGTTGCTGGCCGCCACGACGCGGACATCCACCCTGACGGCCTTCGTGCCGCCGACGCGCTCCACCTCGCCCTCCTGCAGGACCCTCAGGAGCTTGGCCTGCAAGGAGGGGTGAAGCTCCCCTATCTCGTCAAGGAATATGGTTCCCTCGTGGGCAAGCTCGAACTTCCCGAGCTTGCGCGACTCCGCCCCCGTGAAGGCTCCCTTCTCGTAGCCGAAAAGCTCGCTCTCCAGAAGGTCGTTGGGGATGGCGGCACAGTTGACCGGGACAAAGGGGTAGTCCTTACGGCCGCTCAGGTGGTGGACCGCCCGGGCGAAGAGCTCCTTGCCGGTGCCGCTTTCTCCCAGAAGTAGAACTGTCGTCCTTGCGGGGGCGACCTTCTGGACTTTACGGGCCAGGTCCTGGATGCCCTCGCTCCGCCCTATGATGGTGGGAAGGCCCAGGTGAGAGGCCAGCTCCTCCCTGAGAAGGATGTTTTCGGTCAGGAGCCTTTGGTTCTCCGTGGCCCTTCGTATGAGCACCAGGAGGTGCTCCACGTTGAAGGGCTTGGTTATGAAGTCGTAGGCGCCTTCCTTCATGGCCTCCACGGCCGTCTCCACGGAGCCGAACGCGGTCATGACGATAACGGGCCTCAGGGGGTTTTCCTCCCGGGAAGCCCGAAGGATGCGAAGCCCGTCGCCGTCGGGGAGTTTCAGGTCCGTAAGAATAAGGTCGGAGGACTCCTGCTTGATTTTTCGAAGACCCTCGGCCTCGTTTTGTGCTGTCAGGGCCCTGTAGCCCTCGGCCTCCAGGGTTTCCTTGAGCATGCGGGCCATGGAGTCCTTATCTTCGACAATGAGGACTGTCTGCATATTTCGCATATTCTACCATAGCGTTCCGCCCATCTTGCGCTATAATTGCGCCATGAGCAGTGCCGCGCTGGACATCGGCTCCAATACCTTGCGCCTTCTCATCGGCACGCTTCAGGGCGGCAGCGTGGAGCCCCTCCTCTACGAACGGGACATCACCCGGCTGGGCGGCGAAATGGGCCGGACCGGCAGGGTGGGGGAGAAAGGGCTTGCCCTGTCCCTGGAGGTCCTGAAAAAGTACCGCTCACTCATGGAGGCGCACGGTGTCGCCCGCTACAGGGCCGTGGGGACGAGCGCCCTGCGCGAGGCGGCCAACCGCGCGGAGGTCCTGCGCATGGTGAAGGAAACCGCGGGAATCGATATCGAAGTCGTCAGCGGCGAGGAGGAGGCCGAGCTGACGGCCCTGGGGGTGACGTCCTCGCTTCGCACGCCGCGCTCCGTCCTCATCGCGGACATCGGGGGAGGGAGCACGGAGATGATGTTCTGCCGGGGGCCGGAGCTTGTGAAAAGAGTTACCGTGCCGGCCGGCGTGGTAAAGATGGCCGAAGGGTTCATCCGGTCGGACCCGCCTCGTCCGGGCGAGCTTGCGGCACTGGACGAGGAAGCCGCGCGGGTGGCCCGGAACCTCGCCCGGCATTTTAAGGACCTTCTTCTGCCGGAGACGGTTTTTGTGGGCACGGCAGGCACCGCCACGACCCTTGCCGCCATGGACCTGGCCCTTGAAGAGTATAACCGGGAGAAGGTCCACGGCCACGAGATATCCCTTGAGAGGCTGAGGCGGATGTCCACCCGTCTGGCCTCTCTGCCTCTTGCGGAGAGGGTCCGGGTCAAGGGGCTTGAGCCCGGCCGAGAGGACTTGATTATACCGGGCATCCTGCTTACAATTACAGTCATGGAAATGCTTAATTTCCGCAGGGTTGTTATCAGCGACCACGGGCTCCTGCAAGGAGTCCTTCTCAGGCTCGAATATGCGTCCCATAAGCTTTCTTGAGCGCATTCTGGGTGAGAGGAGCGTTACCGTTCCTTTCATCGATTACATGAAGGACCCCGTGGCCATCCTCTCGCGCGACGGGCGCATCCTGGAGGCCAACAGCGCCTTTTCCGCCCTGGCCAACCTGGAACCATCAAGCTTGCGCGGGCGCGACTGCAGAGACGTCGAGCCCATGAAGGAGCTCTGGAACACCATCAGCGCATGCGTCCTGCACCGGAAGGAAGAGACGGAGCGCATATCCTACGGCAACATGACCCTGGACGTCCTCATCACCCCCATCATAACGGGAGACGAAGTCCGCAACCTCGGCGTCGTCTTCCGCGACGTGTCGTCCTACGTGCTCCTGGAGAACGAATTCGTGAAGCGGAGCAAGGAGCTCATCATAACGAACACCCTTTCGAGCGCCTTCATCTCCTCGAGCAACATGGAGGACGTTTACACCGAGCTCATCGAGAAGGTCCTCATCATAACGAACCTGAACCTCGGGTGGATTGTCATCGTGGAGGACGACAGGTTCAGGGTGAAGAGCTCCGAGGGGCTGTCACGGGAGTTCCGGGATGCACTGGAGCAGGGCGAGCTGGAGAGCCTGTACCGGCAGGCGCTGGAGGCCGGGGACCCCCTCTATGTGCTTGAGGCCGGGTACAACGACATGCCCGAGCCGTTGAAAAAGGAGGGCATTGCCTTCTGCATCGTCATCCCCCTCAGGGTGGGCGAGGAGAACATGGGCCTTGTGGCGCTGGCCAGCAGGGTGGAGATTCAGTTCGACTTCGACTTTGCCTCCCTTCTCTCCCTGGTGGGCAATAACATTTCGCTCATAGCCGAGAAGATACGCTTCTTCCGGAAAAACGAGATGCTGGCGGTCACGGACGCCCTGACGGAGCTTTATAACGTCCGCTATTTCTACACCGTCCTCAATGCCGAAGTGGCACGCACGGAGCGCTACGCCACGCCCTTTTCCCTCGTTCTCTTCGACATCGACGACTTCAAGTCCCTGAACGACACCTATGGCCATCAGGCGGGCGACGACGTTTTGAAGGACGTGGCCGGCGTCCTGAAGGCGTCCTCCCGGGAGACGGACGTCGTGGCGCGCTACGGAGGGGAGGAATTCATTATAATATTACCGAACACCACGAAGGAGGAGGCCTACGTCCTGGCCAACAGAATAAAGGAAGCCGTGGAGAAGGTGACATTCCTTGACGAAGCGGTCCGCATATCGGTCAGCGGCGGAGTGGCCTCATGTCCCGGGGACGCCTTCGATGCCAAGGGGCTTTTGTACGCGGCGGACATGGCCATGTACGCCGCCAAGGCCGCGGGGAAGAAACAGGTCCGGTGCTTCGAGAAAGAAGGCGCATAAAGGGCTCCCGGGCAATGGCCGCGAGAGCCGGCGCATCGTCTCCGTGGATTTTGGAGAAAAGGCGGAGACGCCGTCAATCGAGAGACGGCAAAAGGCCTTGACGGAGGGGTTTCTTCCCCTTCGTGAGCCCTGTCGGGGGGGCTCGGAAGCCCTGTCGGAGGGCTCGGAAGCCCTGTCGGGGGGCTCGGCGTCCAGGGTAGAGCGGTGCCCCGGCCCTATGAAACCACATGCGTGACATGAAGGAAAGGCTCCGGGGGAGACCTGCTTGCGCTCCCGGCGCGGAGAGGAAAGAGAGTCTCAAAGGAGATGCAGTGACGTTACGGCCCGCAAGGACAGGAGACATCAAGGAGGTCCAGAAGCTCATCAACGAGTTTGCCAAGCGGCAGGAAATGATACCCCGCTCCCTCAACGAGCTTTACGAGAACCTGCGCGACGCCCTGGTGGTGGAGGAGGACGGGGAAATCACCGCGACCTGCTCCCTGCATGTGGTCTCGGAGGACATGGCCGAAATCCGCTCCCTGGCCGTCCGTGAAGGACATCAGAAGAAAGGGATAGGGAAGGCTCTCCTCGAAAGGGCCGTCCAGGAGGCCGGGGACTTGGGCGTCAGAAGAATCTTCTCCCTCACCTACCAGCCGGAGTTTTTCACGCGGTTCGGCTTTCGGGTCGTGGACAAGGCCGCGCTTCCCCACAAGGTCTGGGGAGACTGCCTGAAGTGCCACAAGTTTCCGGAATGCGACGAGACGGCCGTTGTCCTGGAGCTCGGCAGCCAGGGGGCCCGGTGATAAATATCGGGGTGCTGGCCAGCGGCAGGGGGTCGAACTTCCAGGCCATACTGGACGCCCGGGACAGGGGTCTTTTCGAGGCCCGGGTGGTCCTCCTCATCGTGGACAACCCCGATGCCTACGCCCTCACGCGGGCCGCAAGGCACGGCGTGGAGTCGCTTTGCATCGACCCCCGGGAGTTCGCCTCCGGGGACGCCTTCTACGGGCGCATAGCCCGGGAGCTCACGGGGCGGAACGTGGACCTGGTGCTTTTGGCGGGCTTCATGCGGGTGGTGGGGAAACCCCTGCTGGAGGCCTTTCCCCTCCGGGTGATGAATATCCATCCGGCGCTTCTGCCGTCGTTTCCGGGGCTGCACGGGCAGGCGCAGGCGCTTGAGTACGGGGTGAAGGTATCGGGGTGCACGGTGCACTTCGTCGACGAGGGCGTGGACACCGGGCCCATCATCATACAGGCCGCCGTCCCGGTCCTGGACGGGGATACGGAAGAGAGCCTCTCCGCGAGGATTCTCGCCCAGGAGCACAGGATATACCCAGAGGCCGTGCGCCTCTTTGCGGAAGGCCGTCTTGAGGTCGCGGGGCGAAAGGTCTTCGCCAGGGGCTCCGCGAGCCCGGCCGGCACTCTGACAAACCCCCCCGAAGGGTTCTGATTGTCCACTGCCTGCGGGGATGTCCGGGTTTTTCTTGAGTCGGGAACAAGTGCGGAGTTAAGATAAGCCAAGGAGGAGAGGGCATGGTCACCGGGAAACCGCTTTTTACGGTCAATCAGATCCAGGAAAAGGTCCATGAGCTGGCCGGCAGGATATCGGAGGACTATGCGGGCCGGGACCTTTTGGTCGTCTCTCTCCTGAAGGGGGCCTTCATGTTCACGGCCGACCTCGTCAAGAACATCCGCATCCCCCTGATTATCGACTTCATGGTCGTCTCCAGCTATGCCGCGGACCGCAGCACCGGAGAGGTGGTCATCCACAGCGACGTCCGCGAGAGGGTGGAAGGCAGGGACGTCCTCATCGTGGAGGACATCATAGACTCGGGTACCACGCTTAATTACGTGCGCGAGCACGTCCTTCAGAAGAACCCGCGGACCCTGAAGATATGCGGGCTCCTGGACAAGCGGGAGCGGCGCACCGTGGACGTGCCCATCGAGTACGTCGGTTGGGAAATTCCCAACCTCTTCGTCGTCGGCTACGGGCTGGACTACGACAACAAGTTCCGGAACCTGCCGTACATTTCCGTGTTCAAAAAGACCATCTGAGGAGCGCATCGCCAATGTTCGAACTCATGGTGGAGACCAGCTTTGCCGCGGCGCATCAGCTCAGGGGCTACGGCGGCAAATGCGAGCGCATGCACGGGCATAACTGGAAAGTGCACGTGCACGTGGTGGCGGAACGGCTCAACGACATCGACCTGGTCATCGACTTCCACGAACTGAAGAAACTGGTGGGCGAGGCCACGGTGTCCCTGGACCATTCCTTCCTGAACGAGCTCTTCCCCTTCACGGAGAAGAACCCCTCGTCGGAGAACGTGGCCAAGTGGATATTCGATACCGTGAAAAGGAAGATGCCGTGGGACCACGTCCGCCTGTCGGCCGTGACCGTCTGGGAGTCGGAGACGTCTTCCGCTACGTATTATGAGGACTGACGAGGACTTCGCCCGCAGGCTGCTTGCCAGGGCCCGGGAAGAGACGGGCGGCCTGGCAGAGGTCTATCAGCGGGCCTCGCGGACCCTCTCGGTGGACGTCAAGGGCGGAGAGGTGGAGGCCCTGGAGACCTCCGTCGGGTTCGGCTACGCGCTCAGGGTCATCAGGGACGGGCACGTGGGCTTCTCCTATGCCACGGACAAGGACGCCCTCGAAGCAGTCCGCGCAAACGCGCTCGAAACGATGAAGGGCACTGAAAAGGACGAGTTTGCCGGACTTCCCGGGCCTGAGGCCGCCCGGAGCCTGGACGTGTACGACCCGGCGGTGGCCTCCATATCGGAGGAGGAGGCCATCCGGGGGGCCCTGGACGTGGAGAGGGCGGCCCTGGGGGCCGACCGGCGGATGAAGAAGGTACGGCGCGCCCAAGCCTCCTTCGGCCAGAGCGAGACCCTGGTCATGAACACCAGGGGTGTCTCCGTGAGCTACCCCTCCACCCTGGTGGGCGGCAGCATCATGGCCGTGGCCGAGGAGGGTCAGGAAAGCCAGATGGGGTGGGGCTATCAGGTGAACCGCTTCCTCCGCGGGGTCTCCTTCCCCGGGGTGGGCGCCGAGGCCGCACGCCGCGCGCTCTGCATGCTCGGGGCCAGGCGCATCTCCCCGGTCAAGGCCCCGGTCCTTCTGGACGGCCAGGTGGCGGCGGAGTTCCTTTCGGTCTTCGCCTCGATGCTTTCGGCCGACGCCGTGCAGAAGGGAAAATCCCTCCTGGCGGGCAAGGTCGGCCAGCGCGTGATGAGCGAGAACGTGGACATCGTGGACGACGGGCTCCGCCCGCGGGAGCCGGGCTCCCGCCCCATCGACGACGAGGGGGTTCCGGTGGGTCGGCACGAGCTGGTTTCCCGGGGGGTGCTCAGGGGATACATGCACAACACCCGCACGGCAGCCAAGGACGGCGTCCGCTCCACCGGAAACGGCATGCGGCGAGGGTTCCAGGCGCTCCCCACGGTGGGCCCCGTCAGCATGTATCTGGATGCGCCGGGCGAAAAGCCCACCCTGGAGACCCTTCTGGGCGGCATGCAAAGGGGCCTTTATATCGTCGAAGCCATGGGCGTGCATACGATAAATCCCATATCCGGCCATTTCTCCATAGGGGTGTCGGGCCTCTGGGTGGAAGGGGGAAAGGTGCTGTATCCCGTCAAGGAGGCCGCCGTTTCGGGTAACCTTCTTGAGTTCTTCGGAAAAGCGGAGGCCCTGGCCGGAGACCTGAGGTTCTACGGAAGCATAGGCTCTCCGAGCCTCCTCGTGGGCCCCACGGACATCAGCGCTTAGCCATGAGTGTTGCGGACGAGGCACGGAGAATTTTCATCGTCGATGACGAGCCGGACATTCTGGAGTCGCTGCGTGCGGTCTTCGCCTCCCGGGGCTACGAGGCCATGACCGCCGCATGCGGCGAAGAAGCCGTCCGCCTCTTCGCCGACCGGCCCGTGCCCGTTGTGGTCTGCGACCTCGTGCTTCCCGACCTGCCGGGAACGGAGCTTCTCACGCGTTTCCGGGACATTCTGCCCGAGGTCCAGATGATCATGGTGACCGGAAAGGGAACAATCGACGCCGCCGTCGGCGCCATGAAGGCGGGAGTCTTCGACTTCATCACCAAGCCGGTCAACCCCGAACACCTTCTGGAGATGGCCAACCGCGCCGAGCAGCTCTATACGGCCCTGTCGGAGCGGCGAGACCTCATCGAGCAGATGGACCAGCTTACGGAGAGGCATTTCGTGGGCTCGCATCCCTCGGTGAAGAAGCTCCTGCGCCTCGTCGGCACCGTGGCCCCCAGCGAGAGCGCGGTGCTCATCGAAGGAGAGTCCGGCACGGGCAAGGAAGTGGTTGCCCGCCTCATCCACCGGCGGAGCAAGCGGTCCGGGGGCCCCTTTGTGGCCGTGGACTGCGGGGCCATTCCCGAGGGGCTGGTGGAATCGGAGCTCTTCGGATACGAGAAGGGCGCTTTCACGGGGGCCATGAGCAGCCGGCCGGGGAAGTTCGAACAAGCGCACCGGGGAACGCTGTTTCTGGACGAGATAGGCAACCTGCCGCTGCTCTCACAGGCCAAGCTCCTCAGGTCCCTCCAGGAAAGCGCCATCCAGCGCCTGGGGGGCAGGCGCGAGGTTCCCGTGGACATACGCCTCATCGCGGCGGCCAACCAGCCCCTGAGGGACGCCGTGCGGGGAGGGCGGTTCCGGGAGGACCTTTTTTACCGCCTGAATATCGTCACCATCCGGGTGCCGCCCCTGAGGGAGAGAAAGAGCGACATCCTGGCCCTGGCCATGCACTTCGTTCAGAAACACCGGGAGAAGGCCGGCGGCAGCGCCTCCGGCGTGACGAAGGACGCCCTCAAGGTCCTTATGGGCCACACGTGGCCGGGCAATGTCCGGGAGCTGGAAAACGCCATCGAGCACGCCCTCATCATGGCCTCCGGAAAGCAGATACAGGCGTACGACTTGCCTCCGCTGGGCGATGAGGACGGGGGCGAAGGCCCTTCCCGTCTCGATGAGGCGGAAAAGGACCTCCTGGAGAAGGCCCTCAGGGAAAGCGGAGGCAACAAGTACCAGGCGGCCAGGATGCTGGGCATCCCGCGGTCAAGCCTTTACAGCAAGCTGAAAAAATATGGCCTCTCCCGGACCTGATAAGAGAAAAGAGGGCAATGAGAGCCGCCCTCCGGAGAGGGAAAGTTCGGAAAGTTCCGACTTCCTGGCCCGCCTTGCCTCCAGGCTCTCCCACAAGGTGAGCAATTCCCTTGCCTCCTCCCTGAATTATGCCTTCATCCTGAAGGAAATGCATAAGGACGCCGACACCCGGGAAATGGTAAAGAGCATCGAGTCCGGCGTCGGGAAAGCCGCCGCTGCGCTTCACGCCTTTGCCGACGCCTGCCGTCCCGACTGCGGCGGCCGCGGCACGGTCGCGCTGGATTCGATTCTGGCCGAGGTGGTGGACACCGTTTCGCCCGAGGCCAGGGACCAAGGCGTTGCCCTGACAACCCAGTGCGCCCGCGGGGTGGTGGTGGAGACCCGGGCGGACGGGCTCAGGGAGGCCCTCTCCGAGGTGGTGAGAAACGCCCTGGAGGCCAAGGGCAAGAGGGTGGACGTTCGGGGTTTCGCCGAGGAGGAGTCCGTGGTCCTCACCGTGCAGGACGACGGGCAGGGCATGGAGGCGGAGGACATCACCCAGGCGTGTGAGCCCTTCTTTGCGAGGAAGCCCGGCTCCCTGGGCCTTGGCCTTTTCAGGGTGAGCCGCATCATGGAGGTCCTGGGAGGCGAGGTAAAGCTTTCCGGGGCTTCGGGGCAGGGGACCCTGGCCGTGCTCACCGTGCCCAAGAGGTCTTAAAGCGGCGGCCTGTCTGTCCGGCAGGCGACAGTTTGTCCAAAATCCGACGTATCAGGCTTTTCTATCTCCTCGATAATACACGCCTTTTACCTGGCACATCTTCTGCATAAGATATGACATGCAGATACTTGTAGTGGATGACGAAAGGGAGATTCGCGACTCCGTGAGTGAAATTCTCCGTATTGCAGGGTACAAGGTTCTGACAGCCGCCGACGGCGAAGAGGCGCGTAGGTGCATAGAAACCGAGAAGATAAGCATGATGCTCATGGACCTCTGCATGCCGGGCATGAACGGTGAGGAGCTCCTCATGAGCCTGGATAAGAACCCCAAAAGGCCTCCGACCCTGGTTATTACAGCCCTTGCGCCTTGGCAGCTCATGCATCTGATGAAGGCGGGCATCGGCTATATCCGCAAGCCCATCAACAGCGCCTTGCTGCTGGGAGCCGTGGAGACCGTCCTGAGGAAGGAGGCCGCACATGAGTCTTAGGGCCCTGAGCGAAGCCATCATCCTTCAGCAGCTAGAGGACCTCTATGACGAAAGACATACCGCGGAGAGCCTGGAGTTTTTCAGCAGCGAAGGCTTCTCGCAGACGGCAGCGCTCCTCGGGCTGGATGCCAGGGAGAGGATGAGAATCATGGCCCTGGCCACGCGGATTAGCCGACACGCTCAGAAGCAGCACAAACGCAGGCCCCGATACGCAGGCAGGGCATTTACCTCCCCTCATGCCCTGCCTGCCTCCCCCTCCAGGACCTGACATCGTCAGCATCTTGGAGCGCGAAAAGCCCCGCCCGCCCCGGCGGGGCTTTTCTTTTGGAAGGGGGCTGGCCCTGTCTCTCTTTTCCAGGAATGCCCGTCCATCTTCTCCGGAACTCTCCTTCCCGAGGAGGGTGGTATAATCGCCGGGAGGACTAGGGGCATGGAGCTTGACGCCAGGGTTCGCCAGGACGCCATTGCGAGACGTGTCTTCTCCCGGGCAGGGGAGGTTTACCTTGTGGGGGGATACCTGAGAGACCTCGTGGCCCGCGGGGTGCGGTCTCCGGACATGGACTTTGCCGTGAGGGGCAATCCCGGCCCTCTGGCCCACGGGGTATCGGCGTCCCTGGAGGGCACGCTGGTCGCCCTGGGAAAGGAGGGCCTCCTTCGGGTGGTCCTCAAAGGCGGGAGGGTCCTGGACTTCTCACCCCTCAAGGGGTCCATCGAAGAGGACCTCCGGAGGAGGGACTTTACCGCAAACGCGCTGGGCTGGTCTCCCGGGACCGGGCTTCTGGACCCCACCGGGGGGCTGCGCGACATCCAAAGAGGGATACTCCGGGGCGTGGCGAGGCAGAACTTTGTGAGCGACCCCCTGCGCATCCTCAGGGCCTACCGCTTCCTCGCCGAGCCCCCCTGGCGAATCGAGAGGGGCACGAGGGCGGTCCTGCGCGAGCTTGCGTCCCTGGCCGGCAGGCCGGCGGCTGAAAGAATTACTTTAGAGTTTTTCAGGCTCCTCAACGGCGAAAGGGCGCAGGAGGCCCTTCGCACGGCCTACCGCGACCGGGTCCTCCAAGGGATAGTATCCTTGCCAGATGGGCAGTTACGCCGGAACATTCAACGTCTTTCGAGCGTTGCGGGGAAGGTTGAGAAAATACCTGAAAGGTATTACTTGAAGGTATTCCCCCAGGGGCTCGACTTCCCGGGGCTCCTCCGTCTTGAGGGCCTCTTCATCGGCGCCGGGGAGCACCGGCTCAGCCTGAGCCGGCCCGTCCAGAGGCGTCTGCGGCTGGTTCAGGACAACTTCCAGAGGTTTCAAAAAACGGATTTCAGCCGGAAGGATGTGCTTTATGACCTGTTCGCCGAGGGAGGGGAGGCTGCCCTGGACCTGCTTGTCCTGAGCTGCCAGGTGGAGCATCTGGCCCAGCTCAGGAAATTCTGGAAGATAAGCGCCAAGGGGCTTCTCTCTTCGGTGGAGGTCATGGAGCTGGGCACGCTAAAGCCCGGACCGGCCCTGGGCAGGCTCCTCTACGAGCTCCGGAAGGCCCAGTTCACCGGAGAGGTCCGCACAAGGGCACAGGCCCGCAGATGGATATCAAGCAGAAGATTAACTAAACTGAGATAAGGCTTCTTATAATAAGGTAAATGTTTGGATTAGACTGGCGTTGCTGTGTGTCTCTTGGTCACTTCGGTATTTTACATAATATACCTTATCGGACGTTATAATCGACACGAGCTGTTGACAACCTGTTCATGAGAGAAGCGCTGCCCGCCCCCCGTACCTTCTCTGACAAGGGCTTTTCTGTTCGTGTACAGGTTTTGTTCAGAGAAAAAGCGCTTTCGTGCCGCAGGGTTACGGCGCAGCAACGGGCTCTCCCCACAGGGCTTCGTCCTCGAGGGCGCCAATCCTAACGGGGACAAGGCTTCCCTTGAGACGACCCTCTCCGGGCAGGCGGACTTTCAGATAATTCCTGCTCGTGCCCTGCACAAGGCCGTCGGGCAGTTCCTCCTCCACGAGGACCTCGAGTATGCGGCCCACCTGCCTCTTCATGAAAGCCTTCTTCTTTTCAAGGGCAAGGCTTCTGAGGCGCGCCGCACGCTTCTTCTTCAAGGGCCCGCTTACTGCACCCGGCATTCCGACCGCGGGCGTGCCGGGCCTGGGCGAGTACGGGAATACGTGCACATAGGTAAACGGCAGGCTCTCAAGAAGATTGTATGTGTTGAGGAAGGCCTGGTCCGTTTCCCCGGGGAAGCCCGCGATGACGTCGGTGCCCAAGGCCATCCCCGGGTAGCGCTCCGAGATGCCCTGCACCCTCCGACGAAACGCCTCCGCACTGTAATGCCGATTCATCCTTCTGAGAACGCCGTCGTGCCCGCTTTGAAGAGGAATGTGAAGATGGCGGAGAAGGCGCTCGTCCTCGAAGAGCTCAAGCAGGGACTGGTCGACCTCGCCCACCTCCAGGGAGCTCAAACGGACTCGCTTGACGGCCGTATCGCTCAGGACCTTTCGCACCAGGGCGCTCAGGGGCTTCGCGGGCGTGAGGTCCACGCCGTAAAGACCCAGATGGATGCCCGTAAGGACGACCTCCTGCGCCCCCTCGGCCACGGCCCGCCGAACCATCCGCGCCACCGCCTCGGGCTCGACGCTGCGGGGCCTGCCCCGGGCCCTCCAGACCAGGCAATAGCTGCACCGCCTGTCGCAGCCGTCCTGCACCTTGAGGAAAGCCCTCGTGCGCGCTGCCCCCAAAAGATGATGCGTTTCATGAGCTTGCTCGTCTATGTAGCTGATTATGGAATCTTTTTCTGCGTTCCGAACGACGTGCTCCACCCCGCCCAACCCGCGCGCACGCTCGGCATTGAGCTCCGCGTAGCAGCCCGTGACCAACACCCGGGCCCCCGTTCGCCCGGCCCGGCGAATGAGCTGCCGCGACTGGTAGTCGCTCTTGCCGGTCACCGTGCAGGTATTGACGACGCAGACATCCGGGGCGTCCCCGAGGCCCACGATGGCATGGCCCCTGCTTCTCAGGGCGCCCTCCCACTGGGCAGCCTCGGCCTGGTTCACCTTGCATCCGAGGGTAAGGAGGGAAACCTTCATGAGCTGAGCACCTCACCCTCCAGGGAATGCCTCCTGGCCCGCACAATGCGCACGTCGAGCAGCGTGCCCTCAAGGTCCTCTCCGCCTTGGAAGGTCACTATCTTGTTCGTCCGGGTCCTTCCCGTAAGCTGTCCCGGAAGGGCCTCGCCTGGCCCCTCCACCAGGACCTCGGTGGTTGTGCCCGTAAGGGCCTCGTTCTTCCCAAGGGTTATGGAGTCCTGAAGCTCCAGGACCTCCGCAAGCCTGGCGCTCCTGACGGCATCGGGCAGGTGCCCCTGCATCGCCGCGGCGCGCGTCCCCGGCCGGGGGGAGAACGCGAAGGCGAAGATGCCGTCGAACCGCACCTCCCCGAGGACGCCGAGCGTATCCCGATGGTCCTCCTCCCGCTCTCCGGGGAACCCCGTGATGATATCCGTGGTGATGGCCACACCGGGGACGCGGGCCCTCAGGGCCTGCACCTTTTTCAGGTATTCCTCCCGGGTGTACTTGCGGTTCATCTCGCGGAGAACGCGCGTGGAGCCGGACTGTAACGGCAGGTGGACGTGCTCGCAGGGCTTCTCAAGGCCGGCCAGGGCATCCACAAGCTCCGGAGAGAAGTCCTTGGGATGGCTTGTCACAAACCGGATGCGCGCAAGGCCGTCCACCCCGTTCAGCCGTCTCAGGAGCCCGGGGAAGTCCACGTCACTGCGGTAGGAGTTGACGTTCTGCCCCAGCAGGGTCACCTCCCTGAAGCCCTCCGCCGCCAGGGCCCGGACCTCCGAAACGATGCTCTCGCTCGGCCTGCTTCTCTCCCTCCCCCGGGTGTAGGGCACGATGCAGTAGGAGCAGAAGTTATCGCACCCGTACATGATGCTCACCCACGCCCTCCCCCTCTCCTTCCTCAGCACCGGAAGCTCCATCGTCGCCAGGCCGGGGTTTTCCTCCAGGGCGAGAAGGCTCTCCTTCTCCGATACGCCCGTCAGGGCGTGCAGGTTCTGCGGGCCGAACAGATAGTCCACATGGGGCGCCCGCCTGAGAAGCTTCTCGCCCATCTGCTGGGCGATGCACCCGGCGACGGCCACCCGCAGAGCGGGGCGCCTCTCCTTCATCCGCCGGGTCCTGCCCAACTCGCTCAGGAACTTCTGCTCGGCCTTCTGCCGGATGCTGCACGTATTGAAAATGATAAGGTCGGCGTTCTGCCTGTCCTCGGTAAGGTCGAAGCCCTGGGCGCGGAGGATTCCGGCCATCTTCTCCGAGTCGTGCACGTTCATCTGGCAGCCGAAGGTCTTTATGTAGGCTTTCTTCATCTCCGCTCATAACCCCTTAATAGAACGTCTTTTATTATCACCCATGGCAGGCGGGGAAGGCAAGGGATGGGAAGAGGCACGTGTGATTCCCCTCACTCGTGCTTTCCCGCGCCTGGTGATAATAGAAAGAGGATGCCTTCATGGGAATGGAAAAGGCGGCTCAATGAGACATGATGCTTACACAGGCCCCGGTTTCGATGCCTGTGCGGGATGCGGGCAGAAGGTCATCACCGGGGCCATGCGGTGCCCCCGGTGCGGGAGGCTCCTCATCTCGCCCGAGGAACAGCTTGAGAGGCTCACGAAGCTCAAGGAGCGGAAGAAGGAGTCTCATGCGGGCAGGATTCTACGGGCCCTCCTCTGGCTTCTCATCATCGGCACGGCCTATTATTTCTTTTCCGACCGCATCAGGTCATTCCTTCTCTCTGTCCTCCGAGGATGAACGCCCGCCACTGCGCTGCGGTCGCTGAAGAAAGAGAACCCGTTTCGGGGACATTACGAGACGGAACATCCGGGCACCGAAAAAAACATTCCTGGTCTTTAGTCTCCAGTTTCCAGTCAGCTCAGGACGCCTGGAAGCGGAACTTCCGGAGCCTCAGGGCGTTGCTGACGACCGTCACCGAGGACATCCCCATGGCCGCCGCGGCGAAGATGGGGCTCAGGAGAATGCCGTAGAAGGGGAAGAGCACACCCGCCGCCAAGGGGATGAGGATGGTGTTATAGGCGAAGGCCCAGAAAAGGTTCTGCTTGATGTTCCGGAGGGTCGCCTTCGAAAGGGCGATGGCCGTGGCTACCCCCGTGAGGTCGCCCTTGATGAGGGTGATGTCGGAGGCTTCGATGGCCACGTCCGTGCCGGTGCCGATGGCTATGCCCACGTCGGCCTGGGCCAGCGCGGGGGCGTCGTTTATGCCGTCGCCCACCATGGCCACCACCTTGCCCTCCTCCTGGAGCTTCCGCACGTGGGCCGCCTTCTCGTCCGGAAGGACCTCCGAGAGCACGCGGTCGATGCCCGCCTCCCGGGCGATGGCCTCCGCCGTGCGCCTGTTGTCCCCGGTAAGCATCACGACCTCCACGCCCATTTTCCCGAGCGCCTGCACGGCCCGCAGGGAGCTTTCCTTGAGGGTGTCGGCCACGGCGACGACGCCCGCCGCCCGGCCGTCCACGGCCACGAACATCGGGGTCTTCCCCTCCCCTGCCAGGCGCTCTGCCTCTCCGGCAAGGCCGCCGCGCTCCACGCCGTCATGCTCCATCAGGGCGGCGTTGCCCAGAAGGACCTTCCGCCCCTGCACCTCCGTCCTGATGCCTTTGCCGGGCACCGCCTCGAAGGCGCCGTGCTCGGCCAGATTTGCCCCGGCCGCCCTGGCCTTCCTCACGATTGACTCCCCCAGGGGGTGCTCAGAGCCGCGCTCCGCACTGGCGGCAAGAAAAAGGACATCGGCCTCCGAGAACCCGTCCCTGCCCAGGACGTCGGTCACCGAAGGCTCTCCCCTGGTGAGGGTGCCCGTCTTGTCGAAGACGATGGCGTCTATCTTGTGGGCCGTCTCCAGGGACTCCCCACCCCTGATGAGGATGCCGTTTTCAGCCCCCTTCCCAGTGCCCACCATGATGGAGGTGGGGGTGGCCAGCCCCAGGGCACAGGGACAGGCGATGATGAGGACGGCGATGAAGTTCAGGACCGCATAAGTAAAGGCCGGAGCAGGCCCGAAGAACAACCAGACCAGAAACGTCACGGTGGCGATGCCCATCACCGTGGGGACGAATATGGATGCTATCTTGTCGGCCAGCCGCGCTATGGGGGGCTTGGTGCCCTGTGCCTCCTGCACCATCCTGATTATCTGGGCCAGCATGGTGTCGCGGCCCACCTTGGTAGCCTCGAACCTGAAGCTCCCGGTCTTGTTGACGGTGGCCCCGATGACCTCCTCGCCCGCGCCCTTCTCCACGGGGATGGACTCTCCGGTGACCATGGACTCATCCACGGAGGAAGAGCCCTCCCGGATGACGCCGTCCACGGGTATCTTCTCCCCGGGGCGCACGATGACGATATCGCCGGGCTCGACCTCCTCCACCGGGAGGTCCTCCTCGGTGCCGTCCCGCACCACCCGGGCTGTGCGGGCCTGAAGCCCCATGAGCTTCTTGATGGCCTCGGAGGTGTGCCCCCGGGCGCGCGCCTCCAAAACCCGCCCCAGGAGAATGAGGACGATGATGGCCCCGGCGGTGTCGAAATAGACGTGGGCGGAGTAACCCTTTATCTCAAAGACCCAAGGGAAGAAGGTCGCCGTGATGCTGTAGAGGTAGGCGGCCGAGGTGCCCACGGCGATGAGGGTGTTCATGTTGGTCGAGCGGTGCCGGGCCGCCGAGAGTGCTCCGGCGTAAAACTGCCAGCCTATCCAGAACTGTATGGGGGTTTCCAGGACGAGCTGGAGACGGTAGTTCCAGTACCGGGGAATATCAAGGAAGGCCGAAAGGCCGAGCCTCTCCCAGAAAACCAGGAGAAACACCGGGACCGACAGGGCAATGCCTGTGAAGAGCTTCCTCTTCATGGCCCTGAAGGCCGCCTCCCGCTCCCTTCTCTCCTTCTCGACCACGTCCTCGCCCTTCTGCACGCTGAGGACGTCGTAGCCCGCTTCCTTTATGGCCCTGCGGAAGTCCCTCAGGCCCACCTGCTCCGGCACGTACTCTACCACGGCCCGCTCCGTGGCCAGGTTCACCGAGGCCGAGAGGACCCCGTCGAGGCCCTCGATGGCCCTCTGCACCCTGGCCACGCAGGCAGCGCAAGTCATCCCCTTGATGGGAATCTCAGTCCTCTCCACCGAGGCCCCGTAGCCTAGGTCCTGCACTTTCTCGATAAGGTCGTGCGGCTGGATGCGCCGGGAGTCGAAACTCACCGTAGCCCGTTCGGCGGCGAAGTTGACCGCGGCCTCGTCGACGCCCTCCGTCTCCTTCAGGCCCTGCTCCACCCGTGCCGCACAGGCGGCACAGGACATGCCCGTCACGTGGATGTCCAGGGTCCTTCTGTCGCCGTCTCCCTTATCTGCCCTGTTCTTCTCAACCATGTTCCCGCTCTCCTCAGGCGGCTCACGTCTTATTTATATTATATGCTCAAAACTTTGAAAAGACTGTGAAGACGGTTCTGTGCATATGCTTATAATAATTATAATCGGCTATGCTAAGGGTGCAAGAGGAATTCTCATGGAAACCATGAGAATGAGTTGACAAAAGAGCTATAAGTATTTATTATTATCCCATTATTTTTTTGGGGGACTCTCGGGGGAGGGGTTTGTCCGCGCCGGTCCCTTTTATAGATTTATTAAAATTTTTTTCAACTTTTTGAAGGCGGCGCATGGTATTTTATACATTCGGCTGACTCCTGCGCCAGCATCCGTCTCAACAAGAGAAACCTAAGGAAGGGGGAGGAACGTAATGCTCGTCATCGGTGAAAAACTGAGTGTTATCGCCAAGCGGGTCCGCGAGGCCATGGAAAACAGGGACAAGGGCCCCATCCAGGAGATAGCGAAGCTCCAGCATCAGTACGGGGCCGGCATGATAGACGCCAACATAGGCCCCGCCGAGGACGGCGGCGAGGAGCTGATGCAGTGGATGGTCACCACCATCCAGGAGGCAGTCCCCCTGCCCGTCTGCCTGGACACCACCAACGCCAAGGCCATCGAGGCGGGTCTCCAGGTGCACAACAGCGAATGGGGCAGGCCCCTCATCAACTCCACCAGCAACGACCCCGAGAGGTTCCCCATCGTGGAGCTGGCGGCCAAGTACAACTCCCAGCTCATCGGGCTTACCGTGGGCAAGGGCGGCCTGCCTGCCGACGCGGAGGAGCGGGCCGGCATCGCCTCGGAGATAATGGCCCGGGCCATGGAAAACGGCATTGCCCTGGAGGACCTGTACCTGGACCCCCTGGTGCTTCAGATAGCCACCACGCAGGAGCAGGCCCTCAAGGTCGTCCAGTCGGTCAAGATGTTCCAGGAGCTGAACGACCCTCCGATGAAGACCGTGGTCGGCCTGAGCAACATATCCAACGGCTGCCCCAAGGAGGTCCGCCCCATCCTGGACCGCTACTATCTCGCCCTCCTCATGTACGAAGGGCTCACCGCCGCCATCGCGGACCCCAGGGAAGTCAGGGAGACGGTCAAGACCATCGACGTCATGATGGGCAAGACGCTGTACGCCCACTCGTTCCTCGAAATGTAAGGCACCCGGAGAATAAAACTCCATAAGGAGGATGACATGGCTTTCACAGCACCGAAGGAAACCTACCCGGGCAAGGTCTACCCGGTCGGCATGGGGACGGCGGAGAAGGCCGTCATCGTCGGCGGCGAGAACGTCCTGCCCTTCCACGGCTTCGAGGGTGAGATACCCGGCAAGCCCCTCGTGGCCCTGGAGGTCCAGGACGTGCCTCCTCAGGACTGGCCCAAGGCCGTCCGTGACGCCTGCGAGAGTGTCTCGGGCGACCCGGTCTCCTGGGCCAAGCACTGCCAGGACGCCCTGGGGGCGCGGGCCATCGCCCTGAGGCTCATCGGCACCCATCCGGACAGGGAAGACCGCTCGGCGGAGGATGCCGTCAAGACCGTCACCGACGTGCTGGCGGCTGTGCAGGTGCCCCTCGTCATCATGGGGAGCAACCACGTGGAGAAGGACTCCCAGGTCCTGGTGGCCGTGGCCGAGGCCGCCAAGGGCCGCAACTGCCTCATCGGGAAGGCCCAGGAGGCCAACTACAAGACCATCGCGGCGGCCGCCATGGCCAACGACCACCAGCTCATCGCCATGAGCGAGCTGGACATCAACCTGTCCAAGCAGCTCAACATTCTCATCACCCAGATGGGCTTTGCCAAGGAGCGCATTGTCACCGACCCCATGTCCAGCGCCCTCGGGTACGGCCTTGAGTACACCTACTCGGTCATGGAGCGCATCAGGCTGGCCGCCCTCACCCAGAACGACGCCGTCATGCAGCCCCCCATGCTCGCCGACCTGGGCATGTACGTCTGGAAGATAAAGGAGACCACGGCCACCGCCGAAGATATGCCCGAGTGGGGGACCCTCCCGGAGCGGGGCATCGCCTGGGAGGCCGCCACGGCCGCGGCGTTTCTCCTTGCGGGGGCGGAGCTCCTCGTGATGCGCCACCCCGAGGCAGTGGAGGCAGTGGAAAAGTTCATCGCCGAGATGGAGGTATAGCACAATGGCATTGACGGGTGTTCAGATATTCAAGCTCCTTCCCAAGACCAACTGCAAGAAGTGCGGGTATCCCACCTGCCTGGCCTTCGCCATGAAGCTCGCCCAGCGGCAGGCCTCCATCGAGGACTGCCCGGACGTCTCGGAGGAGGCCAAGAGGACCCTGGGCGAGGAGGCGGCCCCGCCCATCCGCCCGGTAACAATCGGTATGGGAGAGAAAGCCGTCACCATGGGCGAGGAGATGGTGCTGTTCCGCCACGACAAGAAGTTCTTTCATCCCACGGTCTATGCCGTCCAGATAAAGGACACCGCGCCGGAGGCCGACGCGGCCGCGACCATCGACGAGGTGCTCGCCTCCGAGATGGAGCGCGTGGGGCAGCACCTGAGGATAGACGCCCTTTATCTTTCCAACGAGTCCGGAGAATCCGCACCCCTGGAGGCCCTGGTGAAGCTGGCCGCCGAGAAGGCCCCGGGGTTTCCCCTCATCATCGCCGCCACGGACGCCTCGGTGGCCTCCGAGGCCCTGGCCTACGTGGAGGGCAGCAAGCCCCTGCTTTTCGGGGCCAACGCCGAGAACCTGGAGTCCATGTGCAGGCTGGCCAGGGAGAAAGGGGCTTCCCTGGGGCTCGTGGCCAAGAGCCTCGAGGAGGCCAGCGAGCTTACCGAGAAGGCCAAGGCCCACGGCGTGGAGGACCTGGTCATCGACCCCGGAGCCAGAAAGGCCGGGGAGATACTCCGCGACAACACCCTGATGAGAAGAGCGGCCCTCAAGAAGAACTTCAAGCCCCTGGGCTATCCCATCCTCACCCCCGTCCAGAGGGACGACGAGATGCTCGAGACCCTGGTGGCGACGGTGGGGGTCTGCAAGTACTCCTCCATCGTGGTCCTCTCCAGCGTGAAGAAGTGGAAGAGCCTCGCCCTCTTCGCCCTGAGGCAGAACATCTACACCGACCCTCAGGTCCCCATGCAGGTGGAGCAGAAGGTCTACAACATCGGCGAGCCCGACGGCGCGGCCCCGCTGATGATAACGACCAACTTCTCCCTCACCTACTTCATCGTGGCCGGCGAGGTGGAAAACAGCAAGGTGCCCAGCCGCCTGGCGGTCATGGACTGCGAGGGCCTCTCCGTCCTGACGGCCTGGGCCGCCGGGAAGTTCACGGCAACCAAGATAGCCCAGTTCATCAAGGAAAGCGGCGTGGAGAACGAAGTGGCCAACAAGGAGCTCATCATCCCCGGCTACGTGGCCATCCTTTCCGGGGCCCTGGAGGACAAGCTCGAGGGCTGGAAGATAACGGTGGGCCCCCGGGAGGCCAACGCCATTCCCGCTTTCCTGAAATCGCGGTGAAAAAGGGAATAAGATAGTAAATACAAAAGAAACCATAAAAACTGGTACAATACGAGAATACGGCAGCAGCCGTCCAAAACGTTTAGGAGGTCGGGATGTCGAAACTCATTGCCTCTGCCGCGATACGGGGAGCCAACACCCTCGTAAAGCGGGCGGAAGAGATGCTGGAGAAGGCCATCGCCGAGCACGGCGAGGATTATGTCTTCGAGTTCCCGGACACGGCGTTCTATCTGCCCATGGTCTACGCCATGACGGCCTATCCGGTGAAAACCCTCGGGGACATGCGCGTGGCCCTGGGCTATGCCAAGGAGATGTCCCATCCGGAGCCTGAAGAAGCACTCTGGAAACCCTACCTCGGCGAGGCCCTGGACTCCGGGATGGCCACCCTCTTTGCCGAAGAGGTCATCCTGGCCCTCCGCTACATCGAGGGGCTGGAGCCCGTGAAGGACCCCGAGACCGGGTTCGAGTACAACGGCTTTATCACCGACACCATCCAGAGGAACCTGGGCATCCAGCTCGTCGACGGCTCCATGCCGGGGTTTGCCGCCATCATCGGGGCGGCCCCCGACGAGGACAAGGCCCTGAGCATCGTCAGGGAACTGCAGGAGAAGAACATCCTGACCTTCCTCTCCGGCCACTCCAACGGAAACAGCATGACCAAGCAGCTCCTGAACAAGGGCGTGGAGCTGGGCTGGGATTCCCGCATCGTGCCCCTCGGCCCCGAAACGGAGCACACCCTGTACGCCCTGGACTGGGCCATCCGGGCCTCCCTCATCTTCGGCGGAAAGAAGCCCGGCGCCTTCCGGGAGCATCTCCACTACCAGAAGGACCGCGTGTTCGCCTTCGCCATCGTCCTGGGGGCGCTGGACGACATCAAGTGGACCACCGGCGCAGGGGCCATCAACATGGGCTTCCCCGCCGTGGCCGACACCGACATACCGGTCATCCACCCCACGGGCGTTTGCACCTACGAGGAAGTGGACAAGGAGTTCGACCATGCCCAGATCGTGCAGCGGGCCATCGAGATACGGGGCCTGAAGATCGTGGTCGAGAAGCCCCCCATCCCCGTGGCCTACGGCCCCGCGTTCGAGGGCGAGCGCATCCGCAAGGAAGACATGTTCATGGAGTTCGGCGGCCAGCGCACCCCGGCCTTCGAGCTCGTGGAGATGAAGGACATGGAGGAGGTGGAGGACGGCAAGATTACCGTCGAGGGCGCCAACTGGCAGGAGACCTACCAGGCCGGCGGCAAGATGCCCCTGGGCATCGTGGCCAAGGTGGCCGGCCGGAAGATGCAGAAGGACTTCGAGAGCGTCATCGAGCGGAAGGTTCACCACGTGCTGAACGAGGCCCAGGGCATCTGGCACATGGGCCAGCGCGACATGAACTGGATACGCATCAGCAACGCCGCCCAGAAAGACGGCATTACCCTGGAGCACCTGGGCGTCATCCTCACCACCATGGTCAAGCATCTCTTCAAGAGCATCGTGGACAAGGTGGAGGTCACCCTGTACACCGACGAGGCCAAGGTCAAGGAGCTGGCCGAGCAGGCCCGCGCCGTCTACAGGGAGCGCGACGACCGCCTGGGCAACCTCACGGACGAGGCCGTCGACACCTTCTACTCCTGCCTCCTGTGCCAGAGCTTCGCCCCGAGCCACGTCTGCGTCATTACCCCCGAGAGGCTGGGCCTCTGCGGGGCCTTCAACTGGCTGGACACCAAGGCGGCCTTTAAAATTTATATGATGCGATAGCGATTTTGAAGCAACACGCCGCTTTCCAGTACCATATGCTTTACAAGCGCCTTCCAGACTGTTATCGAT